>CANROO010000070.1 GCA_947632235.1 uncultured Clostridia bacterium | reverse complement strand
CTTCGTATGCCTTTTATTATATTAAATTTTGTAAACCATGTGCTTAGACTTTTTGTAAACTATGTTATCATACTATATACATTGTAGTCGCCCGCGGGAGACCGAAGGTCTCCCCTACTGCTATGATATACACAATTTCTTCGCATGAAAACACCCTCCCGTTCGGGAGGGCATTTATTTTCATTTTTACTCATCGCTTTCAATCGCGCCTGACATCTGAGCATTATACAATTCATATATAATCTCTGTCAGGAGCCGTTCTATGCTGTCATAGAATTCAGCCACAAGCAATTCCGTTGTCATTGAGACAGGCGAATCGGAAGAATTATATATTCTGTCTGCCGTCTCAACGATCAAGTCGTGAATTTCTGCTTTAGACATAAAGCTCACCCCCTTCTGTAATGTTTTTTGAGTAATTTCAACTCATATAAACATTTTACACCAAAAAATTCCAGAAGTGAAGTAACAAATAGTATTATTCTATGAACATTTCGAAAATCTTTTGTTAACTTTTACTAATGGAAGCGGTATGGTGAACCTATGTCCAACTTTTTTAAGTTTTTTATATTAATTTAGCTCTCTTTAATATCTCTTTTTATCCCTTTATAAAAATTAAAATATCATAAATCTCTGCCCTGCGCAAGCATATATACAAAAATTTTTGCCCGCCCAAGAAACAGAAATTTTATATTTCCCCAAAACGGAAAAATACAAACCACTTTGCGACCGTCCCAAACTATACTTTAGGACGGTCGTTTTTGTTTTCGTTTTTCTCGGTAAAATTGTACCATATTTTGATTTTATTGTCAATATAATTTGGCTAAACTCGATAAAAAATTGATCAAATAAAAGCACTTTTCGCAACCGTCCTAAAGTATACATTAAGACGCATTAAAAAGGAGGAATTCTATGAAATTTTTGAAAGGCTTAGCGTTATTTGCTGCAGGCGTTGTTACTGCAACAAATGTATCTGTCATGGCTGAACAGGCAACGAGAAACATAAGTGTTTCTTATCGCAACATTAAAATTTATGCAGACGGAAACCTTGTAAATACAAGCGGCGCAAATGAAGCGTTTATTTATAACGGCACTACTTATCTGCCTGTAAGAGCAGTAGGTGAAGCCTATAATAAGGCTGTAGATTGGGACGCTGCAAATTCGGCTGTATATCTGGGAAAACGCCCGACAGGTTCTCTTACTCCAACAGTATTGTTGGAGGATATGGACTATTTCACAAAAACAGCAGATATCAATGAGCTTGAATCAAGCGGAAAAGATAATGTCGGAAATGTACATGGTAGCGGTATTAGTGTAAATACTGTTGGAGAAATTCAATATTTATTGAATGGAAAATACAAATCTTTTTCTGGAACAATAGGAGTTAGTTATAATGATAGGGATTATGATGATGAAAGTACTGTGAAAATTTTTGGTGATAATAAGTTGTTATATTCTTCTCCAATATTAACTGCAGGAATAACACCTACAGTTTTTAATATTGATACTTCAGGAGTTATTAATTTAAAAATAGTAGTAGATGGAAATCATAGAAGTACAGAAACATGGATAAATCTTAGTCCTCAAATTTATGACGCGGGCTTTTATTCATAACATTTACTAAATATTGTAATTATAAAAGGACAGCACTGCAAGGTGTTGTCCTTTATTTATATCATAACACATGTGATATTTTTCAAAATCGCCTTTGGGTACATAGCGTGCATATTTCCTATGTTTTTGCCTACTCCCCCTTCCCAAGCCTTTCCGTTATCTCTTCATCTGCATCGACATAGGCTGTTTTATTGGTCTCGTATATCACCATGCCGGGTTTTGCACCGTTTGGCTTTTTTACATTCCGTTTTTCGGTGTAGTCCACGGGCACCATGGATGAGCCTCTGGCCTTGCTGAAGCAGGCGGCAAGCTGAGCGGCTTCAGTGAGAGTGCTGTCGGGGAAGGTCTCGCCCTTATTTATGACTATCACATGAGAGCCGGGTATATTCTTGGTGTGCAGCCACATATCCCTTGGCTTTGCCGTTTTAAGCGTAAGCTCATCGTTCTGATAGTTGTTTTTGCCCACATATATATCATAGCCGTCTGAAGAAATGAAGTGCAGTGGCTTTGATTTTCTCTGCGAGGGCTTTTCCTTTGCGCCCTTCATTTTTTTGATATATCCGTTCTCTCTAAGCTCCCGCCTTATCTCCCTTATATCCTGCTCTGTCCTGCAGTTTGCTATAGATTCAAGTACCGTTTCAAGATACTGCGTTTCTTCCTCGTTTGCCTTCATCTGTTCCGCAAGAGCCTCGGCTGTTCTCTTTGCCTTGTTGTAGGCTTTAAAATATTTCTGAGCGTTCTCGGCAGGCGTTTTGTCGCCTTCAAGAGGCACGCTTATCATTTCCTGCTTATCGGAATAGAAATTCAGAAGCTCCGCCATTGTCATACCCTTTTTTATGGAATAAATATTCGCCGTTATAAGCTCGCCCCAAAGCCTCAGATCGTCCTTGTTCTCGGTCTCCTTAAGCGTTTTGAGCTGTATTTCCTTTTTTCTCACACATCTTTCTATATTCTGAGATACAAGCTTTTTGAGATCCTGCGTTTTCTGATTTATTCTGTAAGCAAAGTCCCTTGTCCTGTAAAAGTCCTCTGTAAGAGCCGACATGGAATCATACTCTTTTATGTCAAATGCTCTGAACTGCAGGGTCTCAACGGGCGAAAAGTCCATGAGTCTGCCGTTTTCCCCCTTTATAAGGCAGGGTGAAAACCTGCCGTTTTTAATATCATCCGAAAGCTCCGAAAGCCTTGCATAAAGCCTGTTTTTATCATTTTCGCTCAGCTCTGCACAGAAATCGGAGGGCTCCACATCCGCTCTCACGCATATTTCGGAGGCTATCATGGGGCTTATGCCCACAAAGCTCTGATATATCATAGCCTGAGCTTTTTTGTTTGCGCTGTTTTCAAAAGCCGTGTCAAAGTCCTTTTTGTCAAAGCAGAGCGTGTCGAGCTTCCCCTGAGAGGGAGGCAGAACATACTCCCTGCCGGGAAGCACCTCTCTTACGGAGCTTTTGTCGTGCGTTATATGCTTTATGCACTCCAGAATGTTGTTGTTCTCGTCCGTGAGTATGAGATTGCTGTGCCTGCCCATTATTTCGAGTATGAGCTTTTTGACTGAATAGTCGCCCATTTCGTTCATGCTCTCAATATATATGTTGACTATTCTTTCAAGTCCCGGCTGTTCTATGCCTGTTATTTTTCCGCCCATTATGTGCTTTCGCATGACCATGCAGAAAAGGGGCGGTGTGAGGGGATTGGCTTTGTTTTCATCCGTAAAATGGAACTTGGGATTTGAGGGATTGGCTGTGAGAAGGAGCCTGCGCGCGCTGCCGTAGCGCCTTATTCCGAGTATTATCTCATCGCCTTCGGGCTGATATATCTTGTCTATTTTGCCGTCAATTATGCCTTCTTTTACCTCTTTTACAAGCGCCGCAACGCTTATTCCGTCCATTGCCATACCTTTCGCCTCCTTGTATTTATGTAATTATAACATATATATTTATTTTTTCAATAATAAAAAAACGAAAAAAAGTCTTTTATTTGTTCCCAAAATATAGTATAATATAAAATAGTATATTGTGCAGTGCTATGAGCTGTACTTAAAAAAGCATATTATTTTATTAATGTGAGGTAGTTGCAATGAAGAGTATGACAGGCTACGGCAGAGGAGAATGCACGCTTTTCAACAGGAAGTTTGTTGTGGAGCTTAAGGCCGTAAATCACCGATACAACGACATAACCATCAAAATGCCGAGGACCATGCTTGTGTATGAGGACGGCATAAAAAGGGTCATAGCATCCAAGGTGTTCAGAGGCAAGATAGATGTGTATGTGACCTTTGAGAGCTTTTCAGATGACGATGTGAGCATAACGGTAAACGAAAGCCTTGCCCGCGGATATGTGAAGGCACTTGAAAGCATAAAGGAAGGCTTCGGCATAAGGGACGACATAAGCCTTGAGCTTGTGGCTAAGTTCCCCGATGTTATAAGCGTTGACAAGGGCATCACAAGCGAGGAGGCAGGAAGCGAGATACAGCAGTGTCTTATGACTGCCGTAAACGAGGCTGTGGACAACTTTGTATCCATGCGTGCCATAGAGGGCGAAACGCTCAAAAACAATATTATCGATAAGCTCGATGTTATTTTTGACGCAGTTCAGAGAATAGAAAAAAGAGCGCCCGAGGTAGCCAAGGACTACAGAAAGCGCCTTGAAGACAAGCTCAAGGAGCTTGACGAGATACAGGCTGACGAGTCCAGAATATTAACTGAGGTGCTCATCTTCTCGGACAAGGCATGCATAGACGAGGAAATAACAAGGCTGTACAGCCACATAGAGCAGATGCGTTCCATAATAGAAGAGGCTGTGCCCGTGGGCAGGAAGCTCGACTTCCTCATTCAGGAGATGAACAGGGAGGTAAACACAATAGGCTCCAAGTCGAACGATCTGGAGATAACGAATATAATTGTGGACACAAAGAGCGAGATAGAAAAAATAAGAGAGCAGATACAGAATATAGAGTGATTTAAGGAGGACTTATTTATGTCAAGAGGTATGCTTCTTGTGCTGTCGGGTCCTTCGGGCTCGGGCAAGGGCACTGTGCTTGCCGAGTTCCTGCGCGAGGAAGATTTCAAGGTCTCCGTTTCGGCCACCTCCCGCAAGCCACGCCCCGGCGATGAGGAGGGCGTGACCTATTTCTTCAAGACGCGGGAAGAATTTGAGCATATGATAGAATGTAACGAATTCTTTGAATATGCGGTGTTCAACGGAAATTATTACGGTACGCCCAAGCAGAATGTAATGGAATGTTTAAACGAGGGCAATAATGTAATACTTGAAATAGAGGTCCAGGGCGCCATGCAGGTGAGAGCGGCAGTGCCTGATGCTGTTTTGGTGTTTATGATACCGCCCGATAAGGATGTGCTTCGGCAGAGGCTTGAGGGCAGACAGACCGAGGAAAGAGAGGTCATTGACCAAAGGCTTGCCACGGCGCTCAAGGAAGTTGAATACATAGACTGCTACGACTATGTTATCATAAATGACGAACTTGACAGAGCCGTTGCCGATCTAAGGTCGGCAGTGGGCGATGCAAGGGAAAAAAGAAAGAAAAATTCGGAATTTATTAAAAAATTTAAGGGAGAGATATAAAATGTTAAGACCATCTTATGCAGAGCTTATGGACATTATGAACAAAAATTCGGAGAAGGATGTTACAAGCAGGTACACCGTTGTTATTGCCGCAGCCAAGAGAGCAAGGCAGATAATAGACGGCGATGAGCCTATGATAAGCGAGGGCGCGGACGAAAACAAGCCCGTGTCCATAGCCGTTGAGGAGATAAGAGAGGGCAAGATAAGCGTAGTTCCCGAGGGTCAGGGCACCAAGCTCAAGCCCAAGAAGTCGGACGAGGAAGAAGAAATAAGAAGAGAGCTTGAACGCAAGCCTGTTGTTATAAGCGAAAATGACGCCGAGGATACCGATGAAGAGGATGCCGAGGGCGAGGAATTTGAATCGGACATGGACTTTGGTGACGCCGAGGACGACAGCTTTGACGCAGAGGACTATATGCCCGAGGATGAAGGCTTTGACGAAGAATGAGCATAAAAGGGCTGAAGCAATGCTAAAGCCCTTTATTTTTTGCGGGGAGGTGCTTTAATGAAATACGCCTGCGTAACGGTGTCTGTTTCACATTCCGATGTTGACAATATTTTTCATTACAGCATTCCCGACAGCATGAAGGATAAAATATGCGCAGGCATGCGTATAAATGTACCCTTCGGCAGATATAACAAGATAATAGAGGGCTATGTTACCGGGCTTACCGATACAGCGGATATAGATGATAAAAAAATAAAGCCCATTCATTCCCTCTGCGAGGAATATCCCGTCATAAGCGAGGGACGCATTGAGCTTGCAAGGTGGATGCAGAAAAAATACTACACCACGCTTTCAAGCTGTATACAGTGCATAATACCCAAGAGGGTGAATGAAAAAAGCTTTGCCTGCATAGCCTTGAATGACGAAAATGAAGCTCTTCGGGATATGATAGAAAGGGTAATGTCTAAGGATACCAAGCAGAAAAGGGTGCTGAGCCTTCTCTTGGGCGGAGACGCCATACCGCTTTCCCACATAAAGAGCATACTCGGCATAGACGGCGCGCCCGTTTCCGCTCTCATAAAAAAAGGCGTTGTAAAGAAGGTATACGAAAAGACTTACAGGGGAAATTTCAATACATCCCTTGTGAAAAAAACAGAGCCTCCCGTTCTCACCGCTGAGCAGGAAAACGCCTGCAATGTCATTTATGAGGAGCTTGAAAGCGACAGTCCGCGCCCCGTGCTCATACATGGAGTGACGGGAAGCGGAAAGACGGAAATATACCTTCGCGCCATAGACAGGGTATTGAAAAGCGGAAGATCTGCCATAGTGCTCGTGCCCGAAATATCACTCACACAGCAGACCGTGGAGCGCTTTGTTTCGCGCTTCGGCGACAGGGTGTCAGTCACTCATTCCAAGCTTAATGACGGCGAGAGATACGACCAATGGACGAGGGCAAGGCTGGGCGAAATATCGGTAATGATAGGTCCGCGCTCGGCTGTATTTACGCCCTTTGAAGACCCGGGCATAATTATAATAGACGAGGAGCACGAGTCCACATATAAATCCGATCAGCTCTCTCCCAAGTATGACGCAAGAGAGGTCGCCGAAAAGCTTTCGGAGATCTACGGCTGCGTTGTCGTTCTGGGAAGCGCTACGCCGTCCGTTGTGAGCTATTACAGGGCGGAAAAGGGAGAGTACCGCCTCTGCACTCTTGAAAACAGAGTAAATAACCTCTTTCCCGATATAAAGATAACGGATATGCGCGTTGAAATGGCGTATAAAAATTTCTCTCTTTTCAGCAGAGAGCTCAAAAATGCCGTAGCGGAAAATCTGGAAAGGAAGGAGCAGACGATACTTTTTCTCAACAGAAGAGGCTATTCCACCTTTGTTTCCTGCAGGCAATGCGGACATGTTATGATGTGTGACAACTGCAATGTGAACTATACCTATCATAAGGGCATACAGAATCTCTGCTGTCATTACTGCGGAAAGAGCATAAGGGTGCCAGAGGTCTGCCCCGAGTGCGGTTCAAGACATATCAAATATTTCGGCACGGGCACTGAAAAGATAGAGCAGGAAGTGAATAAATACTTCCCCGAGGCAAGGGTGCTGAGGATGGACTTTGATACCACACAGCGCAAGAACAGCCACCAAACCATACTTGAGGAATTCCGCAGCGGAAAGGCGGACATACTCATAGGCACGCAGATGATAGCCAAGGGACTTGACTTCAGCAATGTCACGCTCGTGGGCATAGTTGCGGCAGACCTTTCGCTGAATCTGGGAGACTATAAAAGCGGAGAGATAACATATCAGCTTGTTTCGCAGGTGGCAGGGCGTTCCGGCAGAGCGGAGAAAAAGGGCAGGGTCATAATACAGACCTACTCCCCCGATAATTACAGCATACGCTATGCCGCCCGAAACGATTACAAGGGCTTTTACGCACAGGAAATAGCTTACAGAAGACAGATGATCTATCCGCCGTTTACAAATCTTTTCAATGTTCTTCTCACGGGAGAGGACGAGGAGCATGTAAAAAAATGTATGAGCGGTCTTGTATACATAATGGATCACTATAACAAAAACAATATGTTTACGCTCATGGGCCCCACGCCTGCCGTTATTTCAAAGATAAACAACAACTACCGCTGGCAGGTAACGGTGAAGTGCGCAGATGAAGAAAAGCTCAGGAATTATGTGCTTTTCTGCCTGGATAAGCTTAAGGAGAAAACGGATACAAAAAATATAAATATACATCTCAATCTGAATCCAAGCTACATATAGGAGGAAAAAATATGGCAATTAGATTTATAAGGGAGGAAAATGAGCCCGTGCTCAGAAAAAAGAGCAAGGTAATAAAGGAGATAACGCCCAAGATAAAGGAGCTTGCGCAGGATATGCTCGACACTCTCTATAAGGCAAACGGCGTTGGACTTGCCGCTCCGCAGGTGGGCATACTCAAAAGGCTCGTTGTAATAGACATAGGCGAGGGCGCGCACATTCTTATAAACCCAGAGATACTCGAAACCGACGGCGAGCAGACGGGCAATGAAGGCTGTCTTTCCGTCCCCGGCAAGGTAGGCTGTGTCACGCGTCCCAACTATGTAAAGGCAAAGGCGCTCGATATTGACGGCAATGAAATAACCGTAGAGGGCGAGGGACTTATGGCAAGGGCTATATGCCACGAGCTGGATCATCTGGACGGTATACTCTATGTCGACAAGATAGAGGGCGAGCTCATGGATGTACAGGCAGAGGACGATGAGCCGGAGGACGAAGAGGAGGCTGAAAATTAGTATGAAGGTACTGTTTATGGGAACTCCCGACTTTGCCGTACCTGTGCTCAAAGCCGTTTCGGAAAAATATGAGGTCACGGCTGTCATAAGTCAGCCCGACAGACCCAAGGGCAGGGGCAAAAAGCTTCAGCCCACGCCCGTTAAGGTGTTTGCGGAAGAAAAAAATATACCCGTCTATCAGCCCGAGAGGATAAAGAGCGAGGAATTTACGGCTTTTTTAAAGACTGTAGAGGCGGATATTTATGTCGTGGTCGCCTACGGTCAGATACTCTCTCAGGAGATACTTGATATACCCCCTCTCGGCTGTGTGAATGTTCACGGCTCTCTTCTGCCCAAGTACAGAGGCGCCGCGCCCATACAGTGGTCTATAATCAACGGCGATGAAAAAACGGGCGTAACTGTCATGTATATGGATAAAAACTGCGATACGGGCGATATGATACTAAAGGAGGAAATGTCTATCCTCCCCGATGACACATATGAAAGTCTGCACGACAGAATGGCGCCCATAGGCGCAGAGGCCCTTATGAGGGCGCTTGAAATGATAGAAAAGGGCGAGGCAAGGGCTGAAAAACAGGACGACAGCCTCAGCACTCACGCCCCCATGATAACAAAGGATATGGGACTTATAGACTGGAGCAGAGGCTCCGATGAGATACGAAATAAGATAAGGGGCTTCAACCCTGTGCCCTGCGCCTTCACGCATTATGACGATGAGGTGCTCAAGATATACAGGGCGGAAAAAGCGGAGGGCTATGAGCTCGGCGAAAACGGCGAGATACTTGCCGTGGACAAAAAGAAGGGCTTTATAGTAAGGACCGGCGACGGCGCTCTTATAATAACCGAGGTACAGGCTAAGGGCGGAAAAAGAATGTCTGCCGCGGATTATATGAGAGGGCATACCGTGGAAGTCGGAAAAATATTGAAATAAATCAGACAGTTTTAATTAAAAAGCGTATATATAATTAAAGAAGGAAATAAAAAAAGGAGTGATATTTATGTATGGTTACGGTTACGGCTTCAACGGCTGGTATCTGCTCGTTATTTTAATGGCAGTGCTCACAATGATAGCTCAGGGAAATGTTACATCCACATTCAATAAATATGCAAGGATAGCCAATTCAAGAGGCTATACGGGCGCAGATGTGGCTAAGATGCTTTTACAGCAGAACGGTATATATGATGTCAGTGTGGAGCAGATAGGCGGAAGCCTCACAGACCACTATGACCCCGTTAAAAAGGTGATAAGGCTTTCACAGCCCGTTTACGGCTCCAGAAGCATATCGGCGCTCGGAGTTGCCGCTCACGAGACGGGACACGCCGTCCAGCATGCAAAGGGCTATGTGCCTCTTACTCTGCGCTCGGCAATATTCCCCGTTGTGAGCTTCAGCAGTAAGATAGCAATGCCTCTTTTCATAATAGGCTTGCTCTTGGCTGCATTTATACAGAGCTATACTCTCGCTCTTGTGGGCGCGCTTCTGTTCGGCTTTGTTGTATTGTTCCAGATCATAACTCTCCCCGTGGAGTTCAACGCCTCCGCAAGAGCGCTTAAGATGCTCGGTGATTACAACTATCTTGAGCAGAGCGAGGTAAAGGGCGCAAGAAAGGTGCTGAGCGCGGCGGCAATGACATATGTTGCAGCGGCAGCCGCTTCTATAGTACAGCTTTTAAGGCTTCTTGCCATAATAGGCGTGGGCAGGAGAAACGACTGAAAACGGTAAATGTGTAAATTTATTGTAAAACACTTGCAATGACACATAAAATATGTTAAAATATACAACATAATTCTGAAAAGCAGTGACGAAGAAAAGTAGCTCGGGCAAGACCGACAGGGATTTGACGCCATGGATTGAGAGCGCCGAAAGGATACCCCCCTGCGAAAGAACACTTCATAGCTTATTCCGTGAAAGGCTCGCTTATTAGCGGAATGCGTCCGATGCGCGTTAAGCATCTCAAGAGACGGGCAGTTTCACTGCCAATTCAGGTGGTACCGCGTTTAATGCGTCCTGAAGCTTTACGCTTCGGGACGCTTTTTATTTGACTTAAAAAAATATAAGGAAGGGTGATATGCAGATGGTCAATGCAACAGGCGAAAGAACTATAAAGGACCTGTCAATAGACGAGCTTAAGGCTATTGATACTAATGAAAAAAGGACAGTCACCACTCACGGCATAATACACAATGTCAGGGACATGGGCGACTTTGCCTTTGTTATTATCAGAAAGATAGGCGGTCTTGTGCAGTGCGTATACACTATGCAGGACACCGAGGAGGAAAGGCGCATACTCCGCGAGGAAAACTCCATAAGGGTAACGGGCGAGCTGAGAGCCGAGGAAAGAGCGGTAAACGGCTTTGAGATAGCCGTTGAAAATATAGAGCTTCTTTCCGAGCCCAAGGAGGAGCTTCCCTTGAGCGTGAGCAAGAGAAAGCTCAACATTGCCCTTGAAAACGAAATAGAGATACGCCCCGTAACATTGAGAAATGAGCAGAGGAGAAATGTTTTCAAGCTTCAGGAGGGCATAGTGCGCGGCTTCAGGCGCTATCTTGAGGACAACGGCTTCACGGAGATATTCTCCCCCAAGATAATAGCAGCAGGCGCAGAGGGCGGAGCCAATATTTTCAAGCTGGATTACTTCGGCAAGAAGGCTTTTCTTGCGCAGTCGCCCCAGACCTATAAGCAGACGCTCATTCCCGTGTATGAAAGAGTGTTTGAGATAGCTCCCGTGTTCAGAGCCGAAAAGCACGACACGGCAAGGCATCTTAACGAATATGTTTCCGTGGACTTCGAGATGGGCTTTATAAACAGCTTCTACGATGTCATAAATATGGAAACGGGCATGATAAAATACTGCTTTGACTACCTCAGAGAAAACTACGCTCTTGTGCTTAAAAAGCTCAACTGCGAGCTCCCCGTTTTCGACACCATACCCTGCGTGAAGTTCAGGGACGCAAAGGAAATGGTAGCCAAGAAGTACAGCAGAAAGATAAAGGATCCCTATGATCTGGAGCCCGAGGAGGAAAGGCTCATAGGCGAGCTTTTCAAGGAGGACTACAACAGCGATTTTGTGTTCGTAACTCATTATCCCGTCAAGAAAAGACCGTTCTACGCCATGGACGACCCCGAGGACCCGAAGTATACGCTCAGCTTCGACCTTCTTTTCAGAGGCAT
This sequence comes from uncultured Clostridia bacterium, assembly GCA_947632235.1. Taxonomy (GTDB): domain Bacteria; phylum Bacillota; class Clostridia; order Lachnospirales; family CAG-274; genus Gallispira. The sequence goes on along the minus strand of CANROO010000070.1, from coordinate 1,557 downwards.
GGAGATAACAACGGGCGGTCAGAGAATACACGACTATGACGAGCAGGTCAAAAAGATGATATTCAAGGGACTTTACCCCGAGGACTTCGAGAGCTATCTCATGCTCCACAAGTACGGAGTACCCCCTCACGGCGGACTGGGTATGGGTCTTGAAAGACTTGTCATGAAGCTTCTTGACGAAAAGAATATCCGCTCCACTTCAATGTTCCCGAGAGATACTACCAGATTGAACCCATAAGGAGGGAGAATTAATGACAGTTCAGGAAAAAATGATTGCCTGCCTTGCCGAAAACACGGGCATTTCAATAGAGGGCGATATGCTCGATAATGTAAAGACAAGGCTTGATATGATATTGGATCTCATAGGATACGGCGAGGCTTCGGAAAGCACAGCCGTTGAAAACAAGGTCGTAAATGTAGCCGAAACAGGTATTGACGATGCTCTTATAAAATATCTTGAGGAGCTTTCAAGGCTCAGGCTCACTCCCGAGGAGGAGGATAGGGCTAAGGAGGAGCTTACGAAGATACTTATGTATATAGAAATGCTCAATGAGCTTGACACAGACAATGTGGACGCAATGAGCCATCCCTTCCCCTATACCAACAACTTCAGGGACGATGAGCGCAAAGAATCCACAGACAGAGAGCTTATATTAAAGAATGCGCCCCAGCAGAAGGACGGCTGCTTCAAGGTGCCTACGACCGTAGAATAAAGGGAGGTTACATTGATGGATATTACAAATAAAACTGCCCTTGAAATAGGTCAGATGATAAAAAATAAAGAAGTGTCCTCTCCCGAGGTCACAAAAGCCATGCTGGAGAATATAAAGTCAAGGGATAAGGATATCAATGCCTTTATATCCGTTTTTGAGGACGAGGCAATGGCTCAGGCGGAGAAGGTGCAGTCGGATATAGACAAGGGCAATGTCGCTTCACCTCTTGCAGGCGTGCCCATGGCAATAAAGGATAATATATGTACAAAGGACAGGCTCACAAGCTGTGGTTCAAAAATGCTCTATAACTTCAAACCGCCATATAATGCCACCGTTACCGATAAGCTCGAATCGGGCGGCGCAGTCGTTCTGGGCAAGCTCAATATGGACGAGTTTGCAATGGGCGGTTCCACGGAAACGTCTTATTTCGGTCCGGCTCATAACCCTTGGGACACAGATAGAGTTACGGGCGGTTCCTCTGGAGGCAGCGCTGCATCCGTTTCTGCCGAAGAAGCTATATATGCTTTGGGCTCCGATACGGGCGGTTCAATAAGACAGCCATGCTCCTTCTGCGGTGTCAGCGGTATAAAGCCCACCTACGGCGGAGTTTCGCGTTACGGTCTTGTTGCCTTCGCATCCTCTCTCGACCAGATCGGACCCATAGGCAGGGATATAAAGGACTGCGCGGAGGTGCTTTCGCTCATAAGCGGACACGACCCCAAGGATTCCACATCCGTAAAGAGAGCGCCCTATGACTTTTCGGACTGCTTTGACGGCAACATAAAGGGCATGAAGATAGGCATACCCACAAATTACTTCGGCAAGGGACTTGACGAGGATGTCA
>CANROO010000069.1 GCA_947632235.1 uncultured Clostridia bacterium | reverse complement strand
TACGCCCAAGCCCGAGATACTCTTTGCAAGGCTCGACCCCAAGGAGGTAATGCCCCGCATAGAGGCTGTGAAGGAAGCGCAGATAAAGGCAGCGGAGGCACAGGAGAAGAAAGAGGAAGCAGAATATATCACTATAGACGATTTCTGCAAGGTGGAAATGAAGATAGGCGAGATAATAGAGTGCGAGAAGGTGCCCGAGTCCAACAAGCTCCTCAAGTCCACAGTGAAGATAGGCGATGAAACGAGGACTATACTTTCGGGCATATCGAAGTATTACACGCCCGAACAGATGATAGGCAGGAAGGTCGTTGTGGCGACCAATCTTGCGCCCAGAAAGATGCTCAAGGGCAAGTATACCAGCGAAGGAATGATACTTGCCGCCGAGGATAAGGAGGGCAATGTAAGACTGCTTACCGCGGATATAGAGAGCGGAGCGGTCGTGAGTTGATAAGGCGGGCGTGCATTGCACGCCCCTGCAAGCGGTTAGCTCACATAGTGGTCTGTAGGGGCGAGCAATGCTCGCCCTTATCTCATTAAAGGTAATGGGGACAGTCCCGGTGAGTATAAGACTGATTGATCTATAAAGCTTGTGCAGTGCCGTTTATTGCAGCAAAACAGCTATGTTCGGTCAGCACTTTCAGCTTCGCTGAAAGCCAGCCTTTGGCTGGCCGATAAATCTTTCGGCGCAATGACAGTCCCCGCACCGGAGTTACCGTGAGGTTGCCGTAACGAAGCCAACAAGTGGGGACTGTCCCTAAAATGAGCAAAAAGCTGTCCTTAAAGGTGATGTATAAGCTAAAAAAAATCGAAAATCAGACAAGCACAGGGACTGTCCCCAAAATATATGGATAGGTAATAGGGACCGCTCCCCAACGGATAATAAAATCTTATGGGCGTGCAATGCTCGCCCATATATTATTTTAACTTATTTATAAGGAGGAAACTATGTTTTTTGACACTCACGCGCACTATGACGATGAAAAATTTGACGGCATAAGGGACAGCCTCATAGAGGAAATGCACTCAAACGGCGTGGACTTTATTATAAATGCGGGCTCCGATGTGCCCAGCACCAAAATAAGCATTGAGCTTGCCGAGAAATACGGCTTTATTTACGCCGCCGCAGGGGTACACCCTCACGAGGCGGACAGTATGACGGAAGGCGGCCTTGACTTTATACGCCGCTGCTGTGCCCACGAGAAGGTGGTCGCTGTGGGCGAGATAGGGCTTGACTATCACTATGACTTTTCGCCCCGTGACAAACAGCGCTATTGGTTTGAAAGACAGCTGGAGCTTGCGCTGGAGCTGGATATGCCCGTTGTGATACATTCAAGGGAGGCGGCTCGGGAGACCTTCGATATAATAGAAAAAAGCGGTGTCAGAAAAGGCACAATACATGCCTTCAGCGGAAGCGTTGAAATGGCGCGCGGTTATATCGACATGGGATTTCACATAGGCGTGGGCGGTGTTGTCACATTCAAAAACGCCAGAAAATTGATCGATGTGGTTGAGTTTTTGCCCCTTGAGCGAATTTTGCTCGAAACAGATTCGCCATATTTATCCCCCGTGCCCGTGAGGGGTACTGTCAATAACTCACAAAATCTTAAGTATATAGCAGAGAAAATTAGTGAAATCAAACAAATACCCTATGCCGAAGTGTGCTCCGTTACCTCAAAAAATGCAGAAGTCGCATTTTTGGAGAAAAAAGTTGTTGCATAAGTGTTACGAATGTGTTAAGATAGTAATTGTAAGAATTGTAATAATTTTATGCGAGTGGTTACGCATACCGTTTTACGGTTCTTAAAATTCGATTTTTTTATCAAAATCGTAAAAAAGTAACTTGGAACAACCGATGAGGAGCGTTGAGTCTGTTGAGTGGGAAAAACAGGGTCAGTCAATTTTGTAAAATAATTTTTAACTTATTACGAAATTGTTAAGCTCTCGGATGGGAGGAAATTATGTTTAAAAATTTTGCAAAGTGTGCGGTCTTGCTTGCAGTATGCACTTCGGCGCTTACAACTACTGCTTATGCCGCAGACAATGCGTTTCTGGAGGGAGCTGCCAATAAATACAGCGCAGTGACCAAGAGTGAAGTTGTTTATTATCAGACTAATGATGTAGACAAGACAGCCGAAAAGAGCGAGGTAAAGGTAAGCAGTAAGGAGGTTCCTTATTCTACATTTACAGAGAAATCGGATTCGCTCACAAAGGGCACAACACAGGTTTCGCAGAAGGGTGTTAACGGCGTCAACAAGGTTACAGAGGTGATCAAGTACGTAAACGGCGAGGTCGCAGATGTAAGCGTTGCTGAGGAGGTTATAACGGAGCCCGTAGACGAGATCATTTTAGAGGGTACAAAGGAAGAAGAGGTATACAGCTTCGGCTATGATATGCCTTCATTCGATACTGTTCAGTATTCAAAGGTGCTTACCATGGATGCTACCGCATACTGTCCCTGCAAGATATGCTGCGGCGCTAATGCCAAGGGTATCACTGCAAGCGGTATGAGGGCAGGCTACGGCGTGGCTGCAGTTGACAGGTCAGTCATACCTCTCGGCACAAGACTTTATGTCGAGGGATACGGCTACTGTATAGCGGCAGATACGGGCGGAGCCATAAAGGGCAACAGGATCGACCTTTGCTATAACTCACACCAGGAGGCTCTTAACTCCGGCTACGGACATGTAAATGTCAGAGTTTATGTATTAGATTAATGATATATGGATGAAAAGACCGCTGAATGGCGGTCTTTTTTTGTTTTGTAATAGGTAATAAAGTCAGGCACAGCATTGTACGGGAACAGCTCCCTGAATATATGGATAACGTAATGGGGACAGTCCCCAATTCGAAAAATAAACAATATGAGGACATCAGGTCAACCGATTAGTTATCTTTTTCGGGCGAGCAATGCTCGCCCCTACAGGCAAGGGCAGTGCAAAGCATAAATATTTTACACATTATTTCGGATGTCTGCCCGTGCGAGCCGCTTATCTGAGCCGTAGGCTCAGGCAGCGAACAGCTCGCACCAAACAGCACCTTTACGCAACGAAGGTTAGGAAGTCCGTTAGTTAGCGGGCGTAAAGGTCGTTAGGGGTATGGGGCGAATCGAAACGCCCCATGCTTTTTTTGTTTCTTTTTTTTGCGAAAAAAAAGAAAGATAAAAAATTTTAATTTAATTTTTTAAAATCAAAAAACAAAACATTTTTTCTGTTTTTGCTCTTAAAAATAATAGTAATAAAATTCATTTTAGTTGTATTTAAAAAGAAAATATTAAAAAATTGAAAAAATATCTTTTTTGAACGGTCGTAGTGCCCTACAAATTCTATTGACTTTTTGCTCCAAATAGTATATACTTTGATTATCAAATTAAATTGGGAGGCATTGGCTTATGGAAAGTACAATGAACACGCTCAACAGGCTTATAAGCGGTGCTTTTAATGATATTTCAAGGCGGGAGCTTCTTGCAATAAGGAGCGCAGGCTTTGAAGACGTATCGGTCAACGAGGCGCATACGGTAGACGCCATAGGCATTTATATGCCAAAAACAATGTCATATGTGGCGGACAAGCTGGAGATAACTCTGGGAACTCTCACCGTTTCCATAAACCACCTTGTCAAGAAGGGCTATGTGAACAAGGTCAGGAGCGAGACCGACAAGCGCGTGTTTATGCTGAGCCTCACAGAGAGGGGCAAGGAGCTTTTCAGGGCGCATCAGAGGTTCCACTTTGAGCTTGTGCGCTCGCTTATAATGGATATGAGCGACTATGAGGCCGATATGTTCATAGAGGCTCTTTCCAGTCTCAATCATTTTCTGAAAAGCATACCCCATATAGGCGAACAGTGATAAAAGGAGAACAACATGTATAATACAGGTATTATGGCTGTGGAGTGCTACGCCCCCGAAAGGGCTGTCACAAATGATGACCTTGCCAGGATAGTGGATACCAGCGACGAGTGGATATATTCCCGTACGGGTATAAAGTCAAGGCATGTTTCAACGGGCGAAAACACATCACAGATGTGCATAAAGGTGGCAGAGAGGCTTCTTGAAAAAACGGGAGTAAAGCCCGAAGAGCTGGACCTCATAATAGTAGCCACCATAACCCCCGACTTTGCAACGCCCAGCACGGCTTGCCTTGTTCAGGGAGCTATAGGCGCGGACAACGCGGCGGCTTTTGATGTGAGCGCCGCCTGCAGCGGCTTCATTTATTCGCTGAGCATAGCGGATAAGTTCATAAAGGCGGGAGAGTACAAAAAGGCTCTCGTAATAGGCGCGGAAACTCTTTCAAAATATGTGGACTGGAATGACAGGACCACCTGCGTGCTCTTCGGAGACGGCGCAGGAGGCGCCATAGTCGAGGCCAGAGAGCATGGAGGCATTATAGCCGATGTGCTCCACGCAAAGGGCTCCGACGGAATGAAGCTGACAGGCTGTGAAAAAAAGGTGAGAAATTTCCTTTCTTCACCCGAGCCCGACCGCCATTATTTCATAATGGACGGCAAGGCGATATTCAATTTTGCCACTAAGGTGATACCGCTTAGCATCAGCATGATCATACAAAAAAGCGGAGTGAGCCTTGACGATGTGAAATATATAGTTCCGCATCAGGCAAATTACCGCATCATAGAATTTGCGGCAAGAAAGCTCAGACTGCCTATGGAAAAATTTTATACCAATATAGACAGATACGGCAACACATCGGCGGCAAGCATAGCAATAGCGCTTGGCGAGATGTCTGAGGAGGGTCTTCTGCAAAGAGGCGACAAGGTGATACTCACGGGCTTCGGCGCAGGACTTACATGGGGCAGTATGCTTATAGAGTGGTAGAATATACAGAAAGGAAATAAAAGGTGAAAACGATGAAAACCAGAATTTGTGAAATGTTGAATATAAAATACCCCATCTTCCAGGGCGCCATGGCGTGGATAGCGGACGCAAGCCTCGCCTCCGCGGTTTCAAATGCAGGAGGCTTGGGCATAATAGCCGCAGGCAACGCCCCTGCGGACATAGTGAGGGAGGAAATAAGAAAGTGCAAGGAGCTTACCGATAAGCCCTTCGGCGTGAATATAATGCTTCTCTCGCCCTATGTGGACGACATTGTGGACCTCGTGTGCGAGGAGGGCGTAAAGGTCGTTACCACGGGCGCAGGCAATCCCTCCAAGTTTATGGATAAATTCAAGGAGCACGGCATATGCCTCATACCCGTTGTTCCCTCAGTTGCTCAGGCAAAGAAGATGGAGAAGATAGGCGCAGGCGCAGTCATAGCCGAGGGCATGGAATCGGGCGGTCACATAGGCAAGCTCACTACCATGGCTTTGGTGCCTCAGGTAGTTGATGCAGTTTCCATTCCCGTGCTTGCCGCGGGCGGTATTGCGGACGGCAGAGGCATGGCGGCAGGCTTTATGCTCGGCGCAGAGGGCGTGCAGATAGGCACTCGCTTCCTTGTGGCTTACGAGTGTACCGTACACGAAAACTATAAGGCAAAGATACTTAAGGCAAACGACATTGCGACCGTTATAACGGGCAACATAACGGGTCATCCCGTAAGAGTTATAAAGAACAAGCTCACCACCGCTTTTGCAAAGGCAGAAAAGGAGGAAACAGGCAAGGATGAGCCCGACCTTGCACGCCTTGACGCTTTGGGCACGGGCGCACTGCAGAAGGCAGTCAAGCTCGGCGATATGGACAACGGCTCCATAATGAGCGGTCAGATAGCAGGCATGGTAAACAAGGAACAGAGCTGTAAGGAAATAATTGACGAGATAATGGAGCAGTTCACGGCTCTTATGAAGTAAGGAGAAGAATATGAAAACAGCTTTTATTTTCAGCGGTCAGGGCTCGCAGTATGCAGGCATGGGCAAGGAGCTCTACGATAACTTTGACTGCGTGAAGGATATATTTGACAGGGCGGATAAGGCTCTGGACTTCAGCCTCACCGATATGTGCTTCGGAGAGGACGAAAGACTTAACGAAACGGAGTACACACAGCCCGCTCTTCTCACAATGAGCTATGCGCTCTATGCTCTCATGAGCGAAAAGGGCGTTAAGGCGGACTATGTGGCAGGCTTAAGCCTGGGCGAGTACTCCGCGCATACCGCAAGCGGTACCTTCGACTTTGAGGAGGCTGTGAGGCTTGTGCGCAAGAGAGGAAAATTTATGACAGAGGCTGTACCCAAGGGCGAGGGCGCAATGTGCGCCGTTCTTAACCTCGATGCGGAAAGTATACAGTCGGCCTGTGACGAGGTCAGCTCCGCAGGCAGATGTATGATAGCCAATTACAACGCTCCGGGTCAGATAGTCATAGCAGGCGACAAGGCTGCTGTTGAGAAGGCATCGGAGCTTGTGCTCGAAAAGGGCGCAAAGAGGGCCGTTATGCTCAATGTCAGCGGTCCCTTCCACACCTCTCTTTTAAAGCCTGCCTCGGATAAGCTCAAGGCGGAGCTTGACAAAACGGAGCTTAAGACCATGAACATTCCCGTCATCACAAATCTTACGGCTGAGGCCGTGAGCGATGTGAACGATGTAAAGGATATACTTGTAAAGCAGGTAATGAATCCCGTAAGGTGGGAGCAGAGCGTTTACAAAATGCTTGAGCTCGGCGTGGATACATTCATAGAGCTCGGCCCCGGCAGGACGCTTTCCTCATTTGTAAAGAAGGCGGCAAAGCAGGCAGGCGCAGAGGGTATAAGCATTTACAATGTTGAGGACATAAAGACCCTTGAAAAGACTTTAGGAGGCTTAGGTTTATAATGAAAGGTAAAACTGTTATAGTAACGGGCGGAGCAAAGGGCATAGGCAGGGCTGCGGCTCTCGCTTTTGCGGACGAGGGCGCGGATATAGTGCTCAACTACAGGTCTACTTCTCCCGATGCCGTTAAGGCTGAGATAGAGGCAAGGGGCGTTAAATGTCTTGCCGTTCAGGCGGATGTGAGCGTTTTTGCCGAGGCGGAAAAGCTCGTGAACGAGGCTATGAACGAGTTCGGCAGAGTTGACGTGCTTGTGAACAATGCAGGTATAACCAGAGATACCCTCCTCATGCGCATGAAGGAGGAGGACTTCGATGCAGTCATAAATACCAACCTCAAGGGCTGTTTCAATATGATGCGCGCCGTTACAAAGCCCATGATGAAGCAGAGAAAGGGCGCTATCATAAATATGTCCAGCGTAATAGGTCTTGCAGGAAATATAGGTCAGGTCAACTACGCGGCAAGCAAGGCAGGCATTCTGGGCATGACCTACAGCGCCGCCAAGGAGCTTGCCTCCAGAAATATCACCTGCAACGCCGTTGCTCCGGGCATGATAGCCACGGACATGACAGCCGTATTGAGCGACAAGATGAAGGAGCAGATACTGCAGAATATCCCTCTCGGCAGGCTCGGTCAGCCCGAGGAGATAGCGCAGACCGTGCTGTTTCTGGCTAAGTCGGAATATATCACCGGCCAGGTCATCACCGTTGACGGCGGTATGGTGATAGGCAGATGAAAAGTTGTTTTAAGGAGGACATTAAATGGAACGCAGAGTAGTTATAACAGGTATAGGCGCCATAACGCCCATAGGCAACAACACCGCAGAATTTCTTGACGGTCTTAAGAGCGGAAAAAACGGCATAGGTCTTATAACGCGCTTTGACACCGCCGAGAGCAAGGTAAAGTGCGCAGGCGAGGTAAAGGGCTTCGATCCCGAGACCGTTGTGGACAGAAAGGAAGTAAAGAGGAACGACCTTTTCAGCATTTACGCCATGGGCGCTGCGGACGAGGCCGTAAAGATGTCGGGCATTGACCTTAACGCTATAGACAAGCACCGTCTGGGCGTTATAATAGGCTCGGGAATAGGCGGTATAATGACTATAGAGGAGCAGTCGACAAAGATGGCGCTCAAGGGCATGTCGAGGATAGCGCCCCTCTTTATCCCCATGGCCATTTCAAACATGGCTGCCGGCAATGTTGCCATACGCTTCGGCGCAAGAGGCACCTGCCTTGATATAGTTACGGCGTGCGCCACCGCTACGCACTCCATAGGCGAGGCTTTCAGGAGCATAAAGCACGGTTACAGCGATTATATAATAGCAGGCGGTACGGAGGCTCCCATATGTAAGCTCGGCGTAGGCGGATTTTCGGCGCTTAAGGCGCTCACCACAAGCGATGACCCCAACAGGGCTTCCATACCCTTCGATAAGGAGAGAGCAGGCTTTGTTATGGGCGAGGGCGCAGGCATACTCTTTATGGAGAGCCTTGAGAGCGCAAAGGCAAGAGGCGCAGAGATACTGGCTGAGATAGTGGGCTACGGCTCCACCTGCGATGCCAACCACATCACCGCTCCCCTCGAGGACGGAGACGGTGCGGCAAGGGCCATGCTTTCGGCTATAGAAGAAGCCGGCATAGATAAATCGCAGATAGACTACATCAACGCTCACGGCACCTCCACTCATCTTAACGATATGTCGGAGACGGCGGCCGTCAAAAAGGCATTCGGCGAGTACGCCAAGGATATAAACATAAGCTCCACAAAGTCCATGACGGGACATCTTCTGGGAGCTACGGGCGCAGTTGAGGCAATAGCCACTGTGCTTGCGCTCAAGGAGGGCTTTGTGCCTCCCACTATCAACTATAAGGTCCCCGATGAGGAGTGCGACCTCAACATAACGCCGAATAAGGCTGTTGAGAGAGATATAAAGTATGCTCTTTCAAATACGCTGGGCTTCGGCGGTCACAACGGCGTGCTCTGCTTAAAGAAGTGGGAGGAATAACAAAATGATGGATATTAAGGAAATAATGAGCATAATTCCCCACAGATACCCGTTTCTTCTTATAGACAAGGTCATAGAAATGGAGGAGGGAAAGAGCTGTACAGCCATAAAAAATGTGACTATGAACGAACCCTTCTTTCAGGGACATTTTCCGGGCGAGCCCGTTATGCCGGGCGTGCTCATAATAGAGGCTCTTGCGCAGACGGGAGCCGTTGCAATGCTCTCAAGAGAGGAATTCAAGGGCAAGATAGCATTTTTCGGCGGTATAGACAAGGCCAAGTTCAGGGGCAAGGTAACGCCCGGCGACACTCTCCGCCTCGAGGTGGAAATGATAAAGATAAAGCGCAACGCAGGCATTGGCAAGGGTACGGCTTATGTGGACGGCAAGAAGGTCGCAGAGGGCGAGCTCACGTTTATGATAGGCTGAAAAAAAGAGACGGTATGAGGTGCTGTAATGAAATTATTGAATAACATCAGATCGGGTATCGACAAGATAAGCGTTGAAAACCTTAAGGGCAAGGTAACTGCCATAAAGGATGCAATACCCGTTCCCGAGAAAAAGGAAAAGAAGGAAAAGCCCAAAAAGGCTGAAAAGTCCGCAGATAAGGACAAGAAGGAAGAGATACCGGACGGCTTTATAAAGTGCCCGTCCTGCTCCGCAGTCATAGACAAGAAGGACCTCGGAGCGCTCAAGATATGTCCCAAGTGCGCCAAGCTTTTCAGGATGAACGCAAAGGACAGAGTGAAGGCCATTGCCGACAAGGGCAGCTTTGACGAGTTCGACATCAACATGGAGTCTGTCAATCCCCTTGACTTTCCCGATTACGAGGTCAAGATAAAGAGCCTTCAGGAAAAGACGGGGCTCAAGGACGCCGTTAAGACGGGCAGATGCACCATAGGCGGCCGCCCCTGTGTGCTGGGCGTTATGGACAGCGGTTTCATGATGGGCTCTCTCGGCTCCGTAGTGGGCGAAAAGCTCACGAGAGCCTTTGAATATGCCACGGAGAATAAGCTCCCCGTCATCATCTTCACCTGCTCGGGAGGCGCAAGGATGCAGGAGGGCATAATATCGCTCATGCAGATGGCAAAGGTGAGCGCGGCGGCGGCCAAGCATTCGGACGCAGGACTTTTGTATGTGACGGTGCTCACAGACCCTACAACGGGCGGAGTTACGGCAAGCTACGCCATGCTCGGCGACATTATACTTTCAGAGCCCAAAACGCTCATAGGCTTTGCAGGCAGGCGAGTTATAGAGGGCACAATAAAGCAGAAGCTCCCGGATGACTTCCAGACCTCGGAGTTTTTGCTTGAACACGGCTTTATAGACGCAATAGTAGAGAGGGAAAGCCTCCCCGGTGTGCTTGCAGACATACTCAAGCTCCATAATGTTGAAAAGGCAGGTGAAGCATAATGCCCGCTTACGATAAGGTAAAAATAGCGCGGAAGGTCTCCAGACCCACAGCGCTTGACTATATAAACCATATTTTTGACGACTTCATAGAGCTTCACGGCGACAGAGGCTTCAGGGACGACAGCGCCATTGTCGGCGGAATAGCCATGCTGGGCGATACTCCCGTCACCGTTATAGGCGTGCAGAAGGGCAAGACCATGGAGGAGAACATAAAGCGCAACTTCGGTCAGCCCCACCCCGAGGGCTACAGAAAGACTCTCAGGCTCATGAAGCAGGCCGAGAAGTTCCGCAGACCCATTATAAATTTCATAAACACCAGCGGAGCTTATCCCGGCGTGGGCGCTGAGGAAAGAGGACAGGGCGAGGCAATAGCCCGCAACCTTATGGAAATGATAGACCTCAGAGTGCCGACCATATCCATAGTCATAGGCGAGGGCGGCAGCGGCGGAGCTCTTGCTCTTGCAGTCACCGACAGGGTGTGGATGCTTGAAAATTCGGTTTATGCCGTGCTCTCTCCCGAGGGCTTTGCAAGCATACTGTGGAAGGACGCAAAGAGGGCTAAGGAGGCTGCCGATGTTATGAAAATAACGGCGGAGGATCTCTATGACCTCGGCGTTGTTGAAAAGGTAATAAAGGAAGTGGACGGCGGAGCGCAGAACGACTTCGGCTTCACTGCAAACCTCATTAAGTCCAAGCTTGAGACCGAGCTTGCGGAGCTTACGGCTAAGGATACGGATACCCTCCTCTCGGAGAGATATGACAGATTCAGAAGGTTCGGCGAGTTTAAGGAATAAGATGCTTGATGAAATAACGGGCTTGCCCCGTTATTTTTGCGTGGGCGTACAGGCATGGGCATGCAGGCTCCCAAACGGTCAATGCCGAGCTTACAGTCGCGGAGCACTCACCGTTTTCAAAAAGCATCGGCTCCTTATATGCCGTGATTTTATTTTAATACTATGAGCAGTAAAAAGAAGAAAAACATCGACTTAAACTCAATTGAATATTTTGAAAAGGACAGGCAGGCGCTGCGCAATATCACCGAAAGGTTTTTATCACAGCGGACGGTGCCTCAAAGTATGAAGCTTTCGAAGAAACAGCTTGCAGGTTTTGCCCGCGACATAGAGTACAAGGCGGATATTTTCCTTAAAATGTCTGAAGGCAAGGTAAACTCTGCCTTTTCTTATAATGTCAACAGGCTGATATATCGTTTTCACACGGCGAAGAGCAAATTTCCGCTCTCGCCCCATTTAAGGCCCGAAATATATGCAAAGCTCAAAAGGCTGAATGAGCTTGCGCTCATAATGGAAAGCGGAAAGGTATACAAAAAAAGACAGCTCCTCGAGGAGCCCGAATATGCCGACATAAGCCCGTTCCTGCGCAAGAGAGATATATTCGCAAGATATTTCAACGAGGGCGCCGAGCCTCTTGTAAGGCTGGAGGACTATGTATACACACTGAATAAAATGAGCGGCAGCTTCAAGGCAGTGTATGCCGATGAAAGAGTCAGGAGGGGCAAAAGGCGCGTGTTCTACATCCATGTGGGCAAGACCAACAGCGGAAAGACATACACCTCGCTCCAAAAGCTCAAGGAGGCGAAGCGCGGAGTGTACCTTTCGCCCCTCAGACTGCTTGCTCTGGAGGTGAGCGACACTCTGAACGGTGAGGGCATACCCTGCTCGCTCATAACGGGCGAGGAGGAGCATATAGTTGAAAATGCCTCGCACACGGCCTCGACCGTGGAGCTTGCCAATTTCAGAAGCGAATATAACGTGGCAGTGATAGACGAGTGTCAGATGATAGCCGATCCCATAAGGGGACACGCCTGGACAAAGGCCATAATGAATATACGCGCGGACGAAGTATGCCTGTGTACGGCGCCCGAAGCGCTTGACATACTCACGGGGCTTATAGACGGCTGCGGAGATTATTACACCATAGTACACCACAGGCGCAAAACTCCCCTTGTGGTGGAGGATAAGCCCTTTAAAATAGACGATGTGCAAAACGGCGATGCTCTCGTGGCTTTTTCCAAGGCAAAGGTGAATGCCATAGGCGCTCAGCTCATAAAAAAAGGCATATCCGTGAGCGTGCTCTACGGCGCTCTGCCCTACAAGGCGCGAAAACAGCAGTTTGAAAACTTCATAACGGGGCGTTCCTCCGTGCTTGTGACAACGGATGCCATAGGCATGGGCGTAAATCTGCCGGTAAGGCGCATAGTGTTCATGGAGGCGTACAAATTTGACGGCAGGGAGAGCAGACCCCTCAATTCAAGCGAGATAAAGCAGATAGCAGGCAGAGCGGGCAGACGCGGAAAGTTTGACACGGGCTTCGTGACAGCCTGCGGTAAAAAGGAGCTGGAGTACATAAGAAAGGGTCTGAATGCAAAGACGCAGAATGTGAAGGGCATATGCGTCAACTTTCCGCGCAGGATATTGGAGGATGAGAACATAAGCCTAAAGAACGCTCTGGCTGCGTGGGCGCGCTTCGATGTGCCTAAGCCCTATATAAAAGAAAGCCTTCAGGAGGCTTCGGACATAGTGGACATAATATTGAACATATACAATAAGCTCAAGGCAGAAAAGAACAAAATGGATATATTCGACATGGCTGTAATGCCCGTGGATCTTAAGGACCCCAACATAAAGGCGCTGTGGCTGGACTATGTGAGGCAGAGGCTAAGCGGAGCGCAGGAGCTGAAGAAGCCTCCCGTGCGCCTGAGCAGGGTGGACGACTGCCTGAGCTGCAGCAAGATGCTTGACGCCTACTATATGTGCAGCCGAAGCTGGAATATGTCCGTAGACCACGCATGGCTTGAGGAACAGCGCCGAAAATGCAACGAGGCGCTCATAAACGGACTTATAGACAATGTGGAAAGCTATGCAAGGCGGTGCAGACTGTGCGGAAGACTGCTCGAATGGAACGAAAAGGGCGATTACTGCGCCGTGTGCAGGGAATACACAGGGAATTTAAAATAGACTGTCGAAAAAGTACAATTTAACATAAAAAACGAAAAGTTATATGATTTGTA
>CANROO010000068.1 GCA_947632235.1 uncultured Clostridia bacterium | reverse complement strand
TATATGTGTACCCGGCGGAATAGAAATAAAAGAATTTACTGTTCCAAGCAGTGTTACTTCCATTGAAGACGGTGCATTTAGTGGATGTAGTGCACTGACTAGCATAAATATTCCCGACAGTGTTACTTCCATTGGTAATAATGCATTTGAGGGTTGTACTTCTCTGGTAAACATAAATATTCCTAGCAAAATAACAAAAATTGGAGATTATACATTTAAAGATTGTACTTCTTTAACAAGTATAAATATACCCGACAGCGTAACTCTTATTGAGAATGGAGCATTTTATGGTTGTACTTCTATAAAAACTATACACCTCGGAAATGGTGTTAAAAACATCTATAAAGAAGCATTTGCTAATTGTACATCTCTTGAGACTATCAATATTCCGGACAGTATTCGCAATTATGATACATTATATAAAAGTGGCGGATCAACTATTTTCATTGGATGTCAATCTTTAAAAAATGTTACTTTTGGAAAATATATAAATAATTTTAATATGTTAAAAGGGTGTGGAGCATCTGAGGTAAATGTTACAATAAATTCAGATGATTTCAAATTTAATCGTGAAGGTTATTATTTTTATGATTACCCTAATATGAATCTTATTATCTCTGACAAAGTTACTACTATAGGCAAAGAAGCATTTGCACATAATACAAATATAAAAAGTGTCACAATATATGGCAACAACTTAACCATAGGAGAAAATGCTTTTTATGGTTGTGTTAAACTGACAGTTGCTAACATAAAAGACGGCGTTGTCTCTATTAGAGATGGTGCATTTATGAATTGTTTTTCTATGACTGACATAACTATCCCCGACAGTGTTGCTTATATTGGCAAGGATGTAATAACCAAGTGTTATGCTTTAGAAAATTTGACTGTTGGTAAATTTGTTTCTTCTGATTCTGCATTTGCAAACTATACAACACTGAAAAATGTAACCATAAGCAACGGTGTTACATCTATAGGTAAAAATGCATTTTATGGCTGTCATGCATTAACAAATATAAATTTACCCGAAAGCGTTACTTCTATTGATGAAAGAGCATTTTATGACTGCACATCTTTAACAAACATAAATATATCCGACGGTGTTACTTCTATTGGTGATTCTGCGTTTGGCGGGTGCAATGCGTTAACGGAAATAAATGTAAGCAACGATAATAAAACATATTCTTCCATAAATGGTGTTTTATATAACAAAAATAAAACAAAACTCATATTGGCGCCTAAAGGAATAAAAGAATGTGTTATACCTACCAGCGTTATTTCAATTGACAACTATGCATTTGATAGCTGCACTTTATTGAAAACCATAAATATACCCGATAATGTTAAATCTATTGGCAGTGGTGCATTTAGAAGTTGTACTTCGCTCGATAATATAAGTATACCCAATAGTATTACATCCATCAGCAGTTATATGTTTTGTGGCTGTAGCTCGCTAAGAAATATAAATATGACTAACAGTATTACATCTATAGGTGACTGCGCATTTAGTGACTGTACTTCTCTGACAAGCATGGCTATGCCTAACAGTGTTACTTCTATAGGCAATAGTGCATTTTATAACTGTAAATATTTAACTAATATAAATATTAGTATAGGCGTTACTTCTATCAGTGACGGCACATTTGAGTATTGTACTTCTCTGACAAATATAAATATACCAAATAATGTTACTTCTATTGGCAACTCTGCCTTTTTGGGCTGCAAATCATTGATAGATTTATACATACCCGGTAGGGTTTCTTCCATTGGCAAGTTTGCATTTTCCGACTGCACTTCTTTATCAAATGTAGTAATTGATAAAAACATTATTCATTCAGACGGATATGAGTATTGGGACAATACTTCTATTTATTCAGCTGCGTTTAAGGATTGTACTTCTTTAACCAGTATAGTTATACCTGAAAGTGTTACTTACATAGAAAGAGAGCATTATGAAAATTATGCACATTATATTAGTGCATTTGATAATTGCAGCAGATCTAAACTGGTATTTTATGTAAAACAAGGGTCATATGCTGATATTTGGGCAAAAGAATATGGCTTTAAAGTTTCCTATGCTACCCCGCCTTCAATAAAAACAAAGGGTGACATAAATGGAGATAACAAATTAACTGCAATTGACGCAATGATAGTGGCACAGCTTGTATCAGGTTCAAAAACAAACAATGCACAGTACAGCATATCGGATGTAAACGGCAGCGGTACTGTAAACGCAACAGATGCAATGATGATCGCTCAGGTTGTCTCAGGACAAAGAGCTTCATTATAAAAAAACTATAAAGAAAAGGAGACGAAGTAAATGAAAAGCTTCAAAAAAATCATGGCTCTTATGTTGGCTGCTATGCTGACATTGGCGCCGACAATGGCTGTCAATACAATGGCGGCAAATTCAGCAACCATAACAATAAGCGTTGACAAAGCAACTGTGAATGTTGGCGACGAGGTGCATTGTAAAATAAACATCTCTGATAACACAGGCTGGGGCGCTATAACATTCGGTCTTATGTATGACAACAAGGTGCTTCAATATGTAAGTCATACCCCGGGCAGCGCAATAGGCGCCGCGGGTTCATCAATGCATGACAACAACGGCGAGTTCAGAATGGCTATATATGTAAGCACAATGGACAATGTTACCGAAAACGGCACATTGGCGGATATTACATTCAAGGCTATAGGTGAAGGAAGCACAGGTCTCACCTCTAACAAGACAATAGAGGAATTGGCTACAGCAGATGTCGTGCTTTTGAGTGTAAAGGTCAATGAGTGTAGTGTATCTGTTGCAAAGAAAGCAACAACTTCATCTACAACAACGAGCACTACCACAACAACTACTACTACAACGACTACGACTACAACGACCGAGACATCAACTCAGCCGACCACAACAACTGTAACATCAACACAGACTACAACTAAGGCGCCGACTACGCAGACTACAACTAAGGCACCTGCTACACAGACAACCTCAAAAGCTCCTGCAACGCAGACAACAACAAAAGCACCGACTACGCAGACTACAACTCAGAAGGCTCCCGACAAGCCTACACAGACTACGACTAAGGCACCCGTTACACAGGCTACAACGCAGCGCGTAACGGAGAAGCCTACAGAAACGACTACCAAGGCAGTCGTAACCGAAACAGGTACGGAGACCACCACAAAGAAGCCCGCTTCCGGCGGCAGAGGTCCTTCGGGCGGCGGTGGCGGCGGTTCATCATCGTCATCAAATAAAACCACTACAGAAGCCACGACTGTAAAATCGGAGCCTAAGACAGAGGCGACCACGGCAAAGGCAGAGTCCAATACAATGGGCAAGGAAGCTACGCCCAACACTATACCCGAGGTTAAAGTCGCTATAGGCAAGGATGTAATAAGCATTGACGGCAAGGATTATAAAATGGACGCTTCGGCTTACATACAGTCAGAGTCAAATTCAACGCTTGTTCCCTTGAGATTTGTTGCAGTCGTTCTTTCGGGCGATGACATAGAAAATGCCGACAACAGCAAGGCAATAGCATGGGATGCCGCAGCAAAGCAGGCGACTGTAACAAAGGACAATATGAAGGCTGTATTTACCGCAGGAAGTAATATTGTTGAAGTAAACGGTGTTAAGACGGCTATGGAAAACGGCGTAAAAGCAGAAATAAAGGACGGCAGAATGTATGTGCCTTTCAGAGCTATAGGTAATTTCTTGGGCGTTCAAGTCGACTGGGACGCAGAGAGCAAGACAGCGATATATAAGGCAAAGTAAAAATAAGCTTATATGAAGAAAAGACCTCGTAACGGGGTCTTTTCTTTAACATTGGGGATCAAATGATATGTTATGCACTGCATTCAATGTAGGGGCGAGCATTGCTCGCCCGCGGGCGACTACAGGCTGGTCGTTTTGCTTTGCAAAACTGCTCGCCCATGCAACCAAGAGTCGCCCCTACAGGCAAGGGGTGTGGTTTATTTTTCGTATTGGGGACAGTCCCGGTGGATACTTATTTTTTCACTATATATACTTAGTGCATTAAATCTTAGGACAACAATCAGTCATTTTCGGGACAGTCCCCGCACCGGAGTTGCCGTGGGGTAGCCGTTACGTAACCGACAAGCGGGGACAGCTCCCGCACCGGAGTTACCTTGAGGCTGCCGTAGCGAAGCCGACAAGCGGGGACTGTCCCTAGAGTAACATTAAGTATTACTGAATAGTGATGCTTTGGCTTTATATTTGTAAAAGTCAAACAAGCACAGGGACTGTCCCCAAAACGAATGAATAACGTAATGGGGACAGCTCACGCACCGCAAGGGTATAACAAATTTTCATAGTATGAGCTTAAAATCCAATATAAAAAGGGCGTACAGTATACGCCCATTTATAAGCTGTTAAAATTATCATTTTATATTATAAGTTTTTTATTCGGCAGGCTTTGAAAATACTTCGATATATATTGCTGCAACATACAACGAAAAGAGTATGAGCCCTATCCACGAAAAATATATACCGCCCTGCCCCAGAACATTGCTTATGCTCTCGCCGCTGTTATCTATATAGTGCGCTATATTCACAAACTGAAATACCATGCTTAGCCATGTTATCGTACATACAAAAAGTTTGATATATTTTTTTGCCGATGTGCTCAATTTGCATTTTTTTCTTATTACAAGCACTGCTATAACGGGAATTATGAATATCAACGGCATATATATTCCTCCTTTGTAAATGAC
This sequence comes from uncultured Clostridia bacterium, assembly GCA_947632235.1. Lineage (GTDB taxonomy): Bacteria > Bacillota > Clostridia > Lachnospirales > CAG-274 > Gallispira. The sequence continues at coordinate 8,503 of CANROO010000068.1, read as the reverse complement.
TATATTTATTCTACTATCTTAAAGCCTTCGTTTTTAAGCGCATTGACGATTGTTTCGATGTGCTCGTGATCCCTTGTTTCTATCCTCAGATCGAGTATGCACGAAACAATGTCTATATTCAGATCGTATCTGTCGTGATGTATTGAAACGATGTTTCCGCCGAGTCCCGCAATTATCCTTGACACCGCCTCAAGCTGTCCCGGCTTATCGGTGAGTGCGATCCTTATTGTAAGAGAGCGTCCCGAGCTTAAAAGACCTCTTGAAATTATACGGGAAAGTATGGTAACATCTATATTTCCGCCTGAAACAAGACAGCAGACCTTTTTGCCCTTTATATCCACCTTGTTGAACATGGCTGCCGCAACTGCCGCAGCGCCTGCGCCCTCGGCTACCATTTTCTGCTGTTCCATAAGCGCAAGTATGGCAGAGGCCACTTCATCATCACTCACTGTAACGACCTTGTTGACATATTTTGAGCATATCTCAAATGTGTTGTCGCCGGGTGTTTTAACGGCAATGCCGTCCGCAATGGTCTTTACATTGTCAAGATTTACTATCTGCTCTTTTTTGAGCGACATATACATGGAGGGCGCGCCCTCGGACTGAACACCGTATACCTTGCAGCCGGGATTAAGTGATTTTATGGCAAAGGCAACACCCGATATAAGTCCGCCTCCTCCGACAGGTACGATAACCGCATCTATCTCGGGAAGCTGTTCCAATATTTCAAGACCTATGGTGCCCTGCCCTGCTATCACATCCACATCGTTGAAGGGATGAATGAAGGTATAGCCCATTTCGTCCTTAAGCTCCATAGCCTTTGCGTAGGCGTCATCGTACACACCCTTCACAAGGCATATGTCTGCGCCGTAGCCCTTTGTAGCCTCAACCTTTGAAATAGGCGCGCCGTCGGGCAGACAAATGAGTGACTTGATGCCGTTTGCCGTAGCCGCAAGCGCAACGCCCTGGGCGTGATTGCCTGCAGAGCATGCTATAACTCCCTTTTTCTTGTCTTCATCGCTCAGCTGTGAAATTTTGTAATACGCGCCTCTCACCTTGAACGAACCGGTAATCTGCAGGTTTTCCGTCTTTAAATAAATATCCGCCTCGGGATTGAGATCCGGAGCCTGAATAACGGCAGTATCTCTTATAACATTTTTAAGCGTGTATGCCGCATGATACACTCTGTCTAAAGTCAGCATAATTTTCTCCTTACTTGGCCGCAATTACTTCTACCTCGCAAAGCGCTCCCTTGGGAAGCGCGCTTACCTCAACGCATGAACGCGCGGGCTTTGTGGTGAAATGCTTTGCGTAAACCTCGTTAAATTTTTCAAAATCGTTTATATCGGCAAGAAAACAGGTCGTCTTTACAACCTTCTCCATGGACGAGCCTGCCATATCCAGTATTGCCGCTATGTTTTTCATGACCTGCTCTGCCTGTCCCTCGATATCCGCTGCGACAATTTTGTTCTTGTCGGGATCGATCGCTATCTGACCCGATGTGAAAACCATGTTGTCAAGCACTATTGCCTGAGAATAAGGTCCTATTGCCGAGGGCGCGAAATATGTGCTTACCGTGCTTATCTTGCCTTGCTCGGGCAATGGAATAAATACTGCGCTGCCGTCGCTTGTAACTCCGCTTGTATACTTTCTGGCCATATTATCTTCCTCCTGTTGATGTGTTTTTATACATAAAAACAGGGCATGCAGACCCCGTTTTTTATCGTTGCTATTATACACCAAAGCAGGCGAGTTGTCAATAAAAAAGGAAAGATTGTGCAAGTCGTACCGTTGGTAATATTGGTTGGGTTAAATACAAATAAAAAATGTAAACTAATCATTAAAGTATTGCTTGCCTCATCGTATAATTATTGCAATACAAGTTTTGGTTTGATATAATTGAATTATAATAATTATGAAAATATCAAATATCCAAAAAGATACGGCGTTATATGTTTGGCTTTCGGCAAACAATCTGTGAATGGTCGGTGATTTTTATGAAAAGACGCTACAAAAGAACATTCAAGCTTATCATAGCTGCGGTTGATATTCTGATACTGCTTGCGGTAATTTATCTCTTCTGCGGAAGTCATGACTATTCCGTAGGTCAGAAGGAAAACTGCCATAAAATAGGCGTCAGCTATATGACCATGAATAACGAATTCTATACCATACTGAATGAGGAGATCGCGGCAAGGGTGGAATCCGAGGGAGATACGTTTATACTCTACGACCCCGCTCTTGATGAAGAAAAACAGCTCGAACAGATAAATTCAATGATAGATGAGGGAATAGATGTGCTCGTTGTTACTCCCGTAAGCTGGAAAACTCTTACGCCTGCACTTGAAAGAGCAAAATCGGACGGCATAAAAATAATAGTTGTGGATTCCGAGGTATATGACGATGGCCTTGCGGACTGCACTATAAAGTCGGATAATTATTCTGCCGGGGAAATAATAGGCAAATATGTTGTAAATAAAGGCGAGAAAAAGCGTTTTGTGCTTCTTACTCATAATATTGCCAAGTCGGGCATAGACAGGATACAGGGCTTTAAGGACGCTGCGGCGGACAGTGAAAATATAGAAATTGCGGCAGAGCTTGACTGTGAGGGTCAGCTTGAGCTGGCAGAGCCCGTTATGAATGAATTTATAAAAACGGGAGAAAAATTCGATGCCGTATTTGCGTTGAATGATCTGGCGGCGGTAGGCGCAGTGGCGGCCCTAGAGGAAAACGGGATGCTCAAAGCTACAGATGTATACGGTGTTGACGGTGCTCCCGATGCCAAGGGGCTTATCAAAGAAAATATAATGAAGGGGACTGCCGCTCAGTTTCCCACGGAGATAGGTAAAAAGGCGGGAGATGTTATATATAAGCTTCTTAAGGGCGAGGAATGCGAAAGCCTTATACTTGTTCCCGTAGAGCTTATAAACAATGAAAATATAGATAAGTATGGTGTTGAAAGATGGCAGTAGAAAATAAAAAAGTTATAACAGAAAAAAGTCTGCCCGAATTTGCTATGATACTTATGAAAAACATGAGCTTCATGGTCGTTCTTTTTATTGCCTTTTTAATGTGTATGAGTACATACGGCATTATAGGAGAGGGCAGCGCAAAGGATTTCCTTTCACAGCTTCCTCATATTCAGGGCGCGCCGTGGAAAACGCCCGTTCTGGCGTTTCTGGGCTTGTGTACCCTTATGCTTTTGATAAATATTGAAAAGAGGGATACAAAAACGGTGGTGTACTGCTGTATAGCGGAGCTCCTTATGGCAGGCTGGCTCACATATATTGTAAATTTCAGCTATACGGGTCTTATACTTCTTATTTTTGCCGACTACATGAGGTATATAAGGACTACAAGGTATACATATTTTATGCTTGCGACTGCTTTTATTATTTATATAATAGCAAATTCGGACATACTTGACAGCTCTCTGGGGCTTGTGCCTCTTTCATCATATATTTCCTATTACAATACATATGTAAGATGGCTTATATCGGGAGCGATTAGTCTGTGCGCAAGCCTTAATTCACTGCTTTTTATAGTGTATATGATATTTATAATGCACCGTCAGACCGTTGAAAACAGACATATGCAGGATATGAACAAACAGCTCAACGACCTGAACAAACAGCTCAAAGCCGCCAATATACAGCTTGAAGAAAACGCGGGAAAAATCGCCAATCTGACTAAGGTGGAGGAAAGAAACCGACTTGCAAGAGAGATACACGATACTCTCGGACATGTTCTGACAGGCGTGGTTACGGGCATAGACGCCTGCAACGAGCTTATAACGGTCGCTCCCGATGTCGCAAAAAAACAGCTTGAAAATATAGCAAACGCGGCAAGGCAGGGAATGACAGATGTAAGACGCTCCGTTAAGGCGCTTCGCCCCGATGTGCTGGAAACACTGCCCTTTGCCGAAGCTCTTGAAAAAATGATAAACGAAATGGTGCTTTCCACAAGAGTGCATATCAGCTATGAAAATTCCGCCGACATAGGCAACCTAAGCGAGGACGAGGAAGACGTGATATACAGGATAATACAGGAAAGCATAACAAATTCCATGAGGCACGGCAGAGCGACCGAGATAAATATTTCAATAACCGGCGAAAACGGAAATATTATAATTAATATATCCGACAACGGCATAGGCTGTAAGAAAATAAAAAACGGCTTTGGCTTAAGCCATATGAAGGAAAGACTGGATATGCTCGGCGGAAGTCTCGGTGTTGACGGAAGCGAGGGCTTCAAGGTAAGGGCTGTGCTGCCCTTAAGGCTGAAATAAAGGAGAAATGGCTTATGATAAAGATAACCATAGCAGACGATCAGGAGCTTATGAGGCAAAGCCTTGAAATACTGATAAGCTCCGTAGAGGATTTTGAGGTGACCGACAGCGTTGCCACAGGCAGGGATGTAATACGCTCCGTGAGGGAAAGACGCCCCGACATAATACTTATGGACATAAGAATGCCCGAAATAGACGGCGTTACCTGCACAAAGCTCATAAAGGAAAATTATCCCGATATAAAAATAATAATACTGACTACATTTGACGATGATGAATATGTTTTCAACGCCCTTAAATACGGAGCAAGCGGATACCTTCTGAAGGGCGTTTCCACAAAGGAGCTTTTCGGTGCCATAAGAAAGGTATACAGCGGAACGGAGCTTCTCAACGAGGATATTGCGCTCAAGGTGCTCAAAATGTTCAGACATATGGCGCAGACAAATATTGCTCTTAATGTAGACAGAAAGGCTTATGATTCTCTGGGCAAGACGGAGCTCAAGGTCATAAAGCAGGTCGGAAAGGGACTTTCAAACAAGGAAATAGCCTACGAGCTCCATTTGTCGGAGGGTACAGTAAGAAATTATCTAAGCTCCATATTGAGCAAGCTCGACCTGAGGGACAGAACACAGCTTGCGATATGGGCTGTTCAGACAGGCATAATAAACGAGGCGGACGCAGAATAAACGAGGTATATATATGTCTAAGAAAGCTAAAAAAAGAGTATTGCTTATAATTGTATTTATAAATATACTGGCAGTTATTTCAATATATACCGATTTTTACGGTATGGGTAGCAGAAATATAATAACCGTCGGCGCTTTTACAGGCAGTTACTGGGATGTTCAGAACGGAAATTCATACAAAATACTGGACAGAGCCATAGAAAAATTCAATGAAAAGTATCCCGATGTTAGGGTTGAGTATAAAAGCGGTATAACAAAGGGAAATTATTCCTCATGGCTCTATGAAAGGCTTCTGGAGGGCAATGCTCCCGATGTGTTCTTCGTGTTTGACGAGGACTTCAATCCTCTTTCCGAGCTCGGCGCTATGAAGGATCTTTCGCGTATTATGGAAAGGGATAAGGACTTTGATAAGGACAAGTTTTATTCCACAGCCTTTTCATGCGGAAGCTATAAGGACAAGCAGTATGCTCTGCCCTATGAAAGCGCAGTAAATCTTATGTTTGTGAATAAAAGCATACTTTCGGGTGCAGGTATTTCCATGCCCTCGTCTGACTGGACATGGGAGGATTTTTACAGCATATGCAGAAGCATCACAAGGGACAACAACAATGACGGCATAAACGACACATTCGGCGTGTGCAATTATACATGGGAGGACGCCATGGTATCAAACGGCGTTGAGCTCTTTGGCAGTGACGGCAGTATAGTTAACCTCAGCAGTGAGGGCTCGGCAGAGGCTCTTGCCTTCATTGAAAGGCTCAATAAATTAAACGACGGCTATACCGTTACATCAAATGATTTTGACTTGGGAAGCACTGCCTTTCAGCCTCTTATGTTTTCGCAGTACAGAGCCTATAAGCCCTACCCTCTGAGAGTGAAAAAGTTTTCAAGCTTTGAATGGGACTGCGTTACAATGCCGAAGGGCCCGAGGGGCGAAAATACATCTTATATGGACACTCTTCTTATGGCTATGAATAATGATACGCACAATGAAAAATACGCCTGGGAGCTTATGAAGATACTCACCTGTGACGAGGAAATACAGTCCCTCATATTTGAGTATTCCGAGGGCGCATCTCCACTGAGGAATGTTACAGATTCTCCCGAGATCATAAATATGCTTGAAAAGGAGGAAAGCATAAAATCCTCTCTTCTGGACTACGCCATGGAAAACGCCACGGTAACGCCGTCCTTTTCAGATTATGCTTCCGCCGTTAGAATGATAGATTCCGCCGTGAATGAAATACTTTCGGGAGATTCCAATATAAGTATGTCGCTTATTAAAAAGCAGAGAGATATAAATAACTATATACATAACTCTCCCTGACGCCGTATGACAAATGTCATATCGTATATGACAAAAATAATTGAAAAGTAATGACACATGACAGCTGTTCATGTGTCTTTTTTTTATTATTATATAGCCATAAGAGGAAATGAATATCACCCTTTGAGAATAGCTTCCGATCCTTTTTTTATTATCATACATAGCAGATATTCATTTCCTCTGTTAAAAAAAGGACGGAAAATATCCGAGAGGAGGAATTTTATGAAGTACATTATCATTGTAAGCCACGGCGACTTTGCCTATGGCATGGAAAGCGCTCTTAAAATGCTTGACGGCGGTCAGCGCGACGATATAATTGCCATGGGCCTTACTCCCGACATGGGTTCGGAGGTATACACAAAGGAATTCAAGAAAAAGCTCAGCGGTATCACACCCGATGACGAGATACTGCTTTTCGGTGACATAGGAGGCGGTTCACCTCTTACAATGGCGGCAAATGTATTGAGCGAAATGGGACTTATGGGAGCCGCGCTTATATATGGAGGGAGCAGCCTGCCGTTGGTTCTCAATGCCTCACTCATGAAGGACATTATGACGGCGGAGGAGCTGGACACATATATACTGGAAACAGCTAAGGATGAATTAAAGAAAATGGACTTCGGGTCGGAAGACGCCGAGGACGAAATATAAAAAAATCATTTTAAAGGAGGCAGAATTTTATGTCAATTTCATTTGTAAGAGTAGACGACCGTATGATACACGGTCAGACCTGCACAAGATGGGCTCTTGAGTATCCGTGCGACGGACTTATTGCCGTGAACGATGCGGCGGCAAAAACACCGGTATTAAAGGCGGCATACAAAAACGCCAGCGGTAAAAAAACATTTGTATGGACTGTTGAGGAGTTCCTTGCAAAGTCACAGAAGGTGCTTGACAGCAAGGACAGATATTTCCTCATTACCAAAAATCCCTTGGATATGGCAAAGATACTTGTGGAGGCGGACTTTAAGCCAAGCGATGTAAAGACGGTGATAATAGGTCCCTGCAACGACAGACCCGGCACCGTTAAGCTCGGCAACAATCAGTCTATCACGCAGGAGGAGGCAGAGGCTCTTGAAAGCATTATGCAAAAGGGCTACGAGGTAGAATTTGCCCTTACAAAGAGCGATGCCATAGGCAACTGGAAAAAGTTCAGAGGACAGTTCGGATTTTAAAATTTGAAATTTTATTCTGAAAGGAGTATGATAAAATGGAGATAAGTTTAATACAGGCGATCATATTCGGTTTATTTGCCTGTCTGTCAAGTATGCCCGGCATGGGCGGTACGACCATAGGCAACTATACGCTTGGCAGACCCCTTGTTGCAGGACTTATAGTAGGTCTTGTGATGGGCGATGTCAAGACAGGCATCATTATAGGCGCGGCAATACAGGTGGTATACATAGCGCTTGTTACACCCGGCGGAACGGTATCGGCAGATGTAAGAGCCATAAGCTATATAGGTATTCCCCTTGCCATGGTGGCTATAAAGGGTCTCGGTCTTGACCCTGCCTCCACGGAGGGCACGGGAATGGCGGTAGCCCTCGGCTCTGCGGTAGGCACATTGGGTACGGTATTATTCTACGGCACGGCTACCATCAACCTTGTATGGCAGCACATAGGCTGGAAAGCGGTAGAAAAAGGCAGGTTCAATCAGCTTTATGTTGTAGACATGGTGCTTCCGTGGATATCACACTTTATATGCAGCTTCCTGCCCACGGTGATCATTACGATCATGGGTTCTGATATGGTGGATATCATAAAGAACTATCTTCCTATGGACGGCATAGCTATGAAAACTCTCTTTACGGTAGGCAGTCTGCTTCCTGCAGTCGGCGTAGGAATACTTCTTAAGCAGGTCGCATCAAAGCCTACGGATCTTCTTACATTTTTCTTCGGCTTTGTGCTTGCGGCCCTTATGGGAGTGAACCTTATAGGCGCAGCTGTTATAGGCGGTTTCTTTGCAGTCATTCTTTATAATATAAGAATGCTTCAGTATAAGACTGCTCATGTTTCCGCCTCGGACGGTGCTGTGTATGATGACGATGATGAGGAGGATATTTGATATGGCAGAGAAAAAAATTTCCAAGAAAACATTGGCTAAATCATTCAGAAACTGGTATTACGGACATCTCACCTGCTTTTCGCAGGAGCATATGCAGACCTTCGGCTATCTTTGCTCAATGCTGCCTATAGTAAGAG
>CANROO010000067.1 GCA_947632235.1 uncultured Clostridia bacterium | reverse complement strand
TCGTACTGACCTCCCATTATGAGCGGATCATCGCTGTAATGACACACATCCACATCCATCCAGTGCTCCGCATTCACTATAACATAGTCCAGAAAACGCCTTGTGCCCGTTCTGGCATACTGCAGTGCGCAGGCGTGGGGATAGTCGTATTCGTTATTTGCCCATACTAGATTTTTGCCCCCTCTGCCCTGTTCGGTATAGCCCATGTCGGGGCAGTCGCCCCAGCTCATCATGCCGTAGGCTCTCGCGTGGTCGTCCGCCTTTGTCATTATGAAAAATTCCACATCATAGTTATATCCGTCCGCAAAAATATCCGGGAAAACTCCTGCCTCCCTAAAAACAGACGGCTTTACCGCAGGCTTATCGGGCATCTGATAAATTATGGTCTTGTTGTTTATGCTCTGTATATCCTCCTCGGGAGAATGGAAATACCACAGCACCCTCTGTTCGCGCGCCATGCCGTGCTCCATTGTGACATTGCCTATGCCCTCCGGCACAAGCATTATATCTATGGTACCGCCCTTTGTCCTCACGGCCTTGGGGAAGTTCTGCTGAGCCTGATAAACACAGCCTGTTATGCCTATATCGCTGTCGGTAACATCGCCGAAGAACGTGCCGTAGTACACCTCGGGGTTGTGCTCGTTGGACTCGTATTTAAGATATTCGGCATCCACATATGTAAAAAGCTCCTCTCCGTTGCTCTCCTTGAATTTGGTCTTGTAATTTGATATTCCCGTGGCATTTCTGAGGCTTCCTGTACCCGTGTTTCTGCCCGTGATAACAAGGCTCTTTATATCCAGAGCCTCGTCCGTTGTGTTTATAAGGCGCAGGCCAAGCTCAAATGCGCTCTTGTTTCTGTGGAAGGTAAGCTTAATTTCATAGGCATATACCTTCTCATCCCCGAGGCAGAAATATCCCTTCGCCCTAAGTATAGTCGTGAGCGCTCCTTCTTCTATTATTTCCAAGCTGTCGGTGCGGGCAGTGTATACATTGCCCTTTTTGTCCTGTAAAACGGGCATACTCACTAAATTTTCATATTTTTTTCCGCCAAGCTCTATATATTCAAAGAGCTTTTCGCCCAAGGACAATTTCACCCTCATACAGCCCGTGTCAACTATGCCGTCCTTATATGTTATGCCCTCGTATTCTTCGGGCGCTCTGTCGGTATGAAGCCTGTATTCCGCGCCCTTGTTCGCAGGTATGTCTGCCTCAAAGCGGGTGAAGAGCCACTTCACGCTCCCGTCATCCCACAGAGCCGTTGCCCTTGACTGCGAGGCGCTTTCTATGCCATCGCCGTTGGTAACGCTGACCGTGTTTATATTTTTTAAAAGTCCCTTTTTGAACGGTATTCCAATATAACAGTTTTCATTTTTTCTGTCGGTTGCGTATACCTTTTCAAAGCTCAGATTTACCATTTTTTATCTCCCTTTTTTGTATTTTTTACACATTATTTTTAATATTCATTTTACCTTAAAAAAAATGTATTTACCTTTAATTGTTTGTGTGATATAATGAAATTACAGATATTTTAAGGCGGTGATATTATGGAGAGAACAGATTACTGCAATATAGAGGTAAGCATGGACAGACAGGGAAGATTTTACAATATGCCTAATGCCCATGTACACCCCGTATATGAGATATATTATCTCGTATCGGGCAGCCGTAAATTTTTTATAGAAAGCGACATTTACAACATTTCAAAAGGCGACCTGGTTTTTATAGACAAAAACGCCATGCACAGGACAACATACAGCTCCGACAAAATGAACGAGAGAGCCTATGTGCTTTTTGACGACAAGCATATAAACGCCTTCCTTAAAAAATACGGAAGAGAGGAGCTGGAACAATGCCTTAAACACAGAGTTTTTTCCATACCCATACAGCGCCGTGACTATATAGAGGGACTTATAACAAAGCTATACACCGAACGCAGACATGCGGACGAATTTTCGCAGGGACTTATGGAAAACTGTCTTTGCGAGCTTATTGTATTTCTTGTGCGATACAAGCGCAGTTTCTTTGACGCCAAGGAAAACATATCCTCTTTGAGCGCAGAAGCTCTTTCTCCCGGGGATGAAAATATACAGAAGGCTGCAAGATATATAGTGGAAAACTACCGCAGAGATGTAGGACTTACGGAAGTGGCTGAATATGTGAATATGAGCAGCACTTATTTTTCAAAGAAATTCAAGGAAGTTACGGGCTTCGGCTTCAAGGAATATCTATTGAATCTCAGGATAAAAAGAGCAAGCGAGCTTTTGCTGGAAACAAGGCTGTCCGTGACCGAGATAGCCTATGAATCGGGCTTTAACGACAGCAATTATTTCGGCGATGTTTTCAAGAAAAGCAAGGGCATATCCCCGCTGGGCTACAGAAAGAACAAGGAACAGATATAAAACGGCTGAAAATCTGAAATAAAGATTAAAAATGATATTTTACTATTGCCAAAAAATTATAATGATGTTAAAATATCCATAAAACCACGGAGGAAAGAATATATGGCACAGTCAATACTATTGGGAGTTACAAGCTCCATAGCATCATACAAATCGGTATATCTTGCGCGCGAGCTTACAAAGGCGGGATATGATGTGAATGTAGTGATGAGCAAAAATGCCGCCGAGTTTATTGCGCCTCTTACATTTGAAAGGCTGACGGGAAACAAATGCATAACCGACACCTTCGACAGAGATTTTACACCCGATGTGAAGCATATTTCGCTTGCCAAGAAGTCGGACATTGTCGTCATAGCTCCCGCAACAGCCAACATAATAGGAAAGCTGGCTTCGGGCATAGCCGACGATATGCTTTCCACAACGGTTATGGCATGCAAGGCGCCCGTGTACATAGCGCCTGCCATGAATACAAATATGTATGAAAATCCCATTGTGCAGAGGAATATTTCAACGCTTTCCGAGCTGGGCTATAAATTCATAGAGCCTGCCGAGGGTCTGCTTGCCTGCGGAGATATGGGCAAGGGCAAAATGGCTGAACCTGAAATAATAGCTGAATATATATACAGAGAGCTTCACACTATCAAGGATATGGCGGGCAAAAAGGTGCTTGTGACAGCAGGCGCAACGATTGAAAGCATAGATCCCGTGAGATTTATAACAAACCACTCATCGGGCAAAATGGGCTGTGCTCTTGCCAGACAGGCAATGTTAAGAGGCGCAGAGGTAACGCTTGTTGCGGGAAATATGAGCGTTGAACCGCCCATGTTTGTAAAAACCATACGCACGGAAAGCGCCGAAGATATGTTCAAAGCCGTTGCGGAGCATTTTGACGACTGCGACATAGTAATAAAGGCTGCTGCCGTTGCAGACTACACTCCCGCCGTGAAATATGAAAACAAGGTGAAGAAGTCCGACAGCGATATGTCCATAGATCTGAAAAGAACAAAGGATATACTCAAATATCTGGGCGAACACAAGAAAAATCAATATATATGCGGTTTCAGCATGGAGACCGAAAACCTTATTGAAAATTCAAGAAAAAAGCTTGAAGAAAAAAATGCGGATATGATAGCTGCCAACAGCCTTACGGGCAAAGGCACGGGCTTTGGCACGGACACAAACGCCGTAACGATAATAACAAGGGAAAAGACCGTTGAGCTCCCTCTTATGTCAAAGGCGGAAACGGCGGACAGGATACTTGACGAGATACTTGGAAATGAGTGATAAACATGAAAAAAGCTCTTACAGCGCTCTGCGCCGTTCTTATGCTGTCGGGATGCTCGGCAAATGCGGACGATCACAAAATAAGAATATTTGCGGATTCCTCGGCTTCGGAAGCGCTTGGGGATGTCATAGAGAGCTATAAGGAGGAAAACCTCATAGACATAGACATAACATCGGGCAGCACAAGCCGGCTTCTGAGCAAAATAGAGGACGGCGCAAGGTTCGATATATTCATACCCTCCTCAAAGGATCCCCTCACGGCGCTCGAAAAGGAAAGCCTTATGACAGCGGGAAATTCCTTCCCTCTGCTCACGGATAACGTTGTGCTCATAACGAGCTATGACTCAAACACCACCGTAAAATCCTTCGATACCGTCACAGAGGCTTCAAGTCTTGCTATGGCGAGGGAGGCGGAGCCCCTCGGCTCTTTTGCACGGGAGGTGCTCATAAACCTGAATGTATACAAGCAGGTGCTGAATATGAAAACAAACACATGCGAGGACTCAAACGAGGTCATAAATTCGGTAGCGGACGGCAAGAGCGAGGTAGGCATATGCTTTGAAAGCGGTGCTCTTTCAAATGCCGACAGGGTGCGCATAATAACGAAGGCTCCGCGCGGCAGCCTCAACTCCGATGTGCTCTATTCCGTAGCCCTCATAAACGATGAGGACGGAGCGGAGCCCTCAAACTCCGTAAAGTCGCTCTACAGCTATATTGATACTCCCGAGGCCGCGCAGATATTTGCACAGCACGAGTTCGGCATATATATAGACAACGGAAATCAATAAATAAGAATAAGTTATAAGAATAATTTACCTCCGATCGGGTATGCTAAGCAGTATAAGATTGGAGGTTTTTTATATGCGCGGAGAAAAATACGAAATAAGGATCGAAAGCATAGGCGGTTTCGGAGCCAATCTCATAGGCAAGCTCCTGGGAGAGATAGGAGCCGTTCACTTAGGCATGGAGGCGCAGAGCTTTGCGTCCTACGGCTCCGAAAAAAGAGGCTCGCCCGTTAAGGGCTATGTGCGTTATTCCAAAAACGAGATAAGGATAAACGCCCCGGTAAGGGAGCCTGATCTGCTTGCGCTTTTCAAGCTGTCGCTTGCGGAGAAGGAAAACACCCTCGCAGGCATAAAAAAAGACACGGATGTAGTTATAAATACAGACCTTTCATTTGAAGAAACAGCCGAGAGGATAAAGCTTCCCCCGTGCAGGCTGTGGATACTGGATGCGCTTAATATAGCCGTTGAATGCAGTGCAAGGCTCAACATAGTTATGCTCGGTGCCATGGTGAAGGCAAGCGGTTTCATACCCCTCGAATTTGCCGAGGAGGTAGTCAGAAGCACGGTGGGCGCAAGATACCCCGATAAGCTCACATCTAACCTTATGGCGCTTAAAATGGGCTATTCAAGGGTCGAGATGAAGGAAATGAACACGGGATACAAGGCGGAGAAATACAAGGACACTCAAAGAGATGTGGGCTATGACAACGGCACCATAGGCGGAGTGAACACGATCTTTGCAAATGCCGTCACAAACGACCTTCAGGGCTGCCGCGAGGGCTTTCTGCCTCACTTCATAAGGGAAAAATGTATAGACTGCGCCCTCTGTGATTCCACCTGTCCCGACATGGTGTTCCAGTTCAGGGACGGCGTGAACATGGGCATGGATCTTTATCACTGCAAGGGCTGTCTGCGCTGTGTGGAGGTCTGCCCCACCGCCGCCCTTGTAAAGGCTAAGGAAGGCGAATTTGACGACAACATCGGCAATATTTACCTCAGGGACAAGGACTTCAGCTTTACCGAGATAGGCGAAAACAGCTGGGTAGACAGCGAGAGCTATAACAACATGACCTGATACCATTAAATATAAAAGGAGAAAACTATGCTTACACAAAAATCCGAATTCAAATCAGCAAATGAAGCGGTGTGCATTGCGGCAAGACAGATAGATTATCATGTTATGGGCTATTATCCCATAACGCCCTCAACGCAGATAGCCGAGGGAATGGACCTTATGAAGAGCAAGGGCAGTATATCCACAGTCATGGTGGCGGCAGAGGGCGAGCACTCCGCCGCAGGCATATGCTACGGCGCAGCGCTCACGGGCGCAAGGGTAATAAACGCCACGAGCGCAAACGGACTTCTCTACGCTTTGGAACAGCTCCCCGTGCAGTCGGGCACAAGGTTCCCCATGGTTATGAATGTAGCCTGCCGTACCGTGTCCGCTCCGCTTTGCATAAAGGGAGACCACAGCGACATTATGTTTGCGCTCAACACGGGCTGGATAATACTCTTTGCAAAGGACAATCAGGAGGCTTACGACTTCAACCTCATTGGTCTCAGGCTTGCCGAGAGGATAAAGCTCCCCGTGATAGTGGCATACGACGGCTTTTTCACAAGCCACCAGAAAAAGAAGCTCCTCGTTTTTGAAAACGACGGCGATGTGAAGGACTATATAGGCACATATGATGCGCCCTTCACCGCCATAGACCCCGACAACCCCGTAACTATAGGCTCTTACATGAACGAGCCCGACATAATAAACAACAAATATCAGCTCCGTCTTGCCATGGAGCAGGCTAAATTTCTGCTTGCCGAGGAATTTGAGAAATTCGAGGGCATGAGCGGAAGAAAATACAACATCGTCCACAGATACATGAGCGATGATGCGGATGTCATTTTCATAGTGCTGGGCTCTGCCTTCGACACCACAAGAGAGGCTGTGGACAAGCTCCGCATGGAGGGGCTTAAGGCAGGCACGGTCACGGTTCAGGCTATACGCCCGTTTTTCGGAAAAGAAATAGCCGATGCCTGCAGGAATGCCGGGGCCGTTGTAATAGGCGACAGGCAGGATTCCTACGGCGAGGGAGGCAATTTTTCTATCGAGATAAAGTCGGCATTTTACGAAAACGATATAAGACCAAGAGTCATAACTAGGATATTCGGACTGGGCGGAAAGGAATTTTACGCAGAGGACGCGGAAAATATGCTCAGGCTCGGCTTTGAGAGCCTTGAAGAGGGCAGGGAAATAAAGAGCGTGGACTACTACGGCGCATATACGGGAAAAGAAATCCATAACAAGAGATATTTTGAGCCCGTGACGGAAAAGAACTCCATGCTCGGCTATGAGGTGACCGAAAGTGACGGCAAAGTGGAAGTAAAGGGCATAAACCTAAAAAAAGCCGCCGCCATGCCCAAAAGACTTGTGGCAGGTCACAGCGCCTGCTCGGGCTGCGGTATACCCGTCAATATAAATCTCCTGCTCAAGGGCATAGAGGGCAATGTGGTAATGCTCTTTCACACGGGCTGCGGTATGGTAGTGACAACGGGCTACCCCACCACGGCATTCAACACCAACTATGTGCATAATCTCTTCCAGAACGGCGCGGCAACTCTGAGCGGTATAGTGGAGGGATACAAGGAGAGACAAAGGCGCGGTGAGATACCCGAGGGCAAGATAACATTTATAATGGTGAGCGGTGACGGAGGCATGGACATAGGTCTGGGCTCTGCGCTTGCGGCAGCCGTGAGAAACCACAGCATGATAATATTTGAGTACGACAACGGCGGATATATGAACACCGGCTATCAATACAGCTACACCACGCCCACGGGCGCAAAGAGCGCCACAAGCCACTTGGGCCCCAACGAGGACGGCAAGCCCTATCTGCCCAAGGACACCCCCGCGCTCTTTGAGGCAACGGGCATAAATTACATTGCGACCGTTGCGGAGAGCAATCCTCAGGACTTCATAGTCAAGGCAAGGAAGGCGCAGTATTATGCCGATAACTACGGTCTGGCATATATCAAGGCAATATCCGCCTGTCCGCTCAACTGGCAGGATGAGCCGAGATATGAAAGAGAGGTAATAAAAAAGGCGGTCGAAAGCTGTTATTTTCCGCTCTATGAGATAGAAAGAGGAAAAACAAGGCTCACCTATAAGCCCAAAAATAAACTGCCCGTTTCGGACTTCCTCGCCTCCATGGGCAGAACAAAACACCTCGCAGGCGAAAAGTACAGCAATATAACAAATACCCTCCAGCAGTGGGTAGATAAGAAGTGGGATAGACTGAACGGAAGCGAAGGGTGAGGGGGGAATACCGCCGCCCTTGCCTGTAGGGGTATGATTTTTGCGGGCGAGCAATGCTCGCCCCTACATTAAAGTTAGTGCAGGAATAATGTTTTGGGTCAGCTCCCATTACGAAAAATAAGTCAATACCCTTGCCTGTAGGGGCGTGCATTGCACGCCCGTTTTTGTGAATTTTCAGCACAAATTATAGGCTTTTGCACACCCTTTGCCGTAGGGGCGACTTGCATGTCGCCCGCACACAATCAACGCAGTCATAACGTTTTGGGGACAGTCCCTGTGCTTGTTTAGCTTTTTCAAATATAAAGCCAAGACATCGCCGTTTAGTACAGCTTTTTGCCCATTTTAGGGACAGTCCCCGCTTGTCGGCTTCGTATCGGCAATCTCAAGGTAACACCGGTGCGGGGACTGACCGCTTGTCGGCTTCGTATCGGTAATCTCAAGGTAATTCCGGTGCGGGGACTGTCCCTAAAATGAACAAATGGTACCTCTGATTGGTGATGTATGAAATCTAATATAACAAAAATGAAAGCAATCACAGGGACTGTCCCCAATACCTTACTTCAGCCTTGTGACAGCTGTCCCCAATACGAAACCGCTCTGTTAAACTGCACAAAAAAACGTCCCCCAAATTATGCAAGGTGTAAAAATTTAACTTTCTTAGATTAAAATTTATTTTAAATTCTTGCACTGCCATAAAAAAAGTGCTATCATAATTTTAAGATTACGGAATAGCAAAAACCTTGGCGCCTCCTTTGGGGGAGCTGTCAGCTCGAAGAGCTGACTGAGGGGGATTGTATCTAACGTAATACCGCAAAATGAGGATACCCATATCCCTCCCACGGATCATCGTGGGGGGGGTATTTTCATTTGTACATTTGGGAAGGTACGGCCTTCCCCTTACAGACGAAGCCTGATATTATCGGGTCGGGTATCCACCCAAGAAGGTCATGTCGATACCGCAGGGAGTGAACACTCATTCGGGCAAGTATCCGTATCGATCCAACGGATATGGCGGTGACGGCATATTCTGCTCGGTCGTTTGAAAAAGGGGTTTTTCAAAGAGACCATCGGAGCCTTTTATTCATAAATAAACCCGACCCGGTGATATTCGGTGTTTAGTCAAATGAACATTGAAATCTGACAGAAAGGGAGGAATAAGTTTATGAGATTGGATTTCAAGAAAGGTTTAAGCTTTGTGCTCGCGCTGGTCATGGCAGTCGGCACATTGACGATGGTGAATGTGAGCAGTGTTATGGCTGCCGGTGATTATGACAAAGGTGATTATAGTGCTTCAGGCAATACGGCTACATGGGATTTCACTAATGTAACGGAAGCAGTTAGTGGCATACCTGATAAAGCACCAATTTATAATATGATAGTTGACCTTAGTGCAAATGCTTCAAAGGCAAAAGTAAATATAACTGCAAGTAAGAGTGATAGTCCGGGCAATTTAGAATTAGCTAACCAAGCGGCTATTAAAGTTCCTGTTGCAACGGCAACCAGCGGAAAGGTTACTATTACTTGTGGAGCTGGTAAGAAAGGTAATTTTCTTCAATTAGGTTCAGATAGTTCAAACAAAATCGAACAGACAAAAAATGTAGAGTTAAAGCTCAGCTTTACAGAAGATGATGTAAGTGGCGGTTATATAACACTTGTTGCTGCGTCTAATTTTAAATTTAAAACGTTAACTGTTGAATTAACTGACGGCACATTTTCAACAGGTTCATACACATGGAATCTTGTTAAGGATAATTTGCAATCTTTGGTAAGTGACGGTTTTAAGTTAGATTCTTTAAGAGTTGCAAAATCGCCTACGGACACAGTATACAATACACTTATCTATGATGACCCCGGTTATTCTATTGTTCGCAGTCAGGTAACGCTTAAAGAGGGTCTTCAAGATGATAATGGCGTAACAGTTGTAACAAAAGAGGGAGATGCTTTTACTGTTACTCCTACTCCGGCTATGTTCATGAAGAATGTGTCATTTGATGCTAAAAAAATAAGGGTAAAAAATGCAGCAAAGAAAATACTTCATTTAACTTGTAAGCATGGCACGGTTTATTCTCTTAAGCTGAGCGATACAGCAGATGAAGAGAGTTATTATCCCGTAGAAGGCATTATAAAAGGTCATAATGAAAATGGCGGATATGAGGTAGATAAGGAAAATCTTGTACTTCCTGCTCATGCTGACGAATTTACCGTTACAATGGGCGGCGGTACACTTAATGATGGTGTAAATCCTGCCGGCGCAAGTAAGTTTACGCTTAAAGATGCAAGCTCTGAATATAAGGCTGATTTTACACCATATACACTTGAACCGATAAATAGTAATATTAGTGAAACAAAGTTTACAGATCTTCTCACAAGCTCAGATTCAAGAGGAGAGAGGATCCTTGGCGGTACGGTTATAGACGAGGGTCATCATTTCTTTGTACTCGGCGCTGACTATAATAACACATATAAGCTGAGCGGTCTTGCCAATACAGAGGATTTCGGTACAGGTACACAGGCTATTGTTATAAGGTCGCATAATGTAGATGAAGAAACCGGCAACGAGGAAGGCGGTATCGGCTTTACATTAGAGGAAGAAACAGGATATACTTATACAGTAGCTATAAACTGTGTAGCTGTAAGAGACAGAGAAAGCACCGGTCTTGAAAATACATCAATAGGTATAGGCGAATATAATAAAGAAACTTATGCGTTCACAGATACCGATACGATACCGGAGCAGACTATAACAAAAACTATTGATCCATTTAATAATCCTGAAACAGATGATTATAAAACAAGTGAAATAAAAAGATTTACAGGGCTCAAACCCGGCAAGACATATGGTATTTACAACCCGGGAGCTAAAGATGAACAGGGCAATATAAGAATATATTCAATTTCGGTTACTAAAGTACCGGATACACTCGAGCCTGTGCCGGATCCTTCGGATAAATATGTAGCAGAAGGAACGCATAAATTCGGCAGCGGTATTGACTTATTCAAACAAGCATTTAATAGTAAGCAGGACTTTACATTTGAATATGACAATTTTACATTCCACGGTTCTACTACTTTAGATCAGGAAAGAGATAATGTAAAATTCAGAAAAGGTGATACAATTAAGTTTAAGGTAAAGAATGCTGCAACGCTGTCAATGGTATTAGCTTCAGGCAGCAAAGATGTAACTGTAAGCGGCGACAATGATACTGTAACTTTTACATCAAGCAATTACTCTACTCAAACCATGAAGTTAAAGCCGGATGTACAATATACTATTGATGCTGTTAGTGAAAATAGTAACTCTAAGATTGTAAGCATTACTATAACACCCGATGGTCCCTCTATTCCCACTATCACGGGTACAGTGACCCTCAGCGACAAGTATGAATATATACCGCCGACGGGTGTAACCGATAAAAATGAGCCGACTGCATCAGATAATGTTGTTATGGTAGAGCCGGATTCTTCAAATAACAGGGTCAAGACTGTCAAGAAAGACATAAATACGCTCAAGGTTACAGCCAAAGATGCTGACGGAAATGCGGTTGCCGATGATGAGATACAGATTTTAGGCAGCACATTTACAATAGGTGTAAAAGACGGTCTTACGGCTGACAAGGACTATAAGATCACTGTAGAGGCAGACGGCACAAAGAGCAAAGAAATTACCGTTCATACAGGTGATTCGGCTGTAGAAGAGAATGTTGATCTGACTACACCTCAGTATACTGTAAGGTTTGTAACAAACATAAAGAATTTTAAGGACAATTCAAAAGCTTTACCCGAAATACAAACATCAGACGGAAAGTCTTTATTCCAGCTTGATGACAAAACCTATTATACAGAGGACAAAGATAATGATGACCTTTCATCTGTAAACAGTTCTGCAAGCACCACTCATACAATGAAAATGCCTGCAGGAAGTTATAAGTATGTATATACCGATGATTCGGGTACATATAAGCTCAGTCAGGATAGCTCCGGCAAGGATACTGATAATATGGCCTTTACAATAGAAGGAAATGGCAGAAAGAGTATTTATTTCATACCTCAGCTCAGTGTTCTTGCGGCTGACGATGTTACAAATAAGGTAAATGAAAACAAGGATAGCATAATAAATAATGTTGTAATAGGTACATACACATTTGCTACACCGAACAGCAGTTCTTCGGCTCAGGATATGGCGATCACATATACCGGCGAAGCTTCTGAAGGAAACGACGGCAAGCAGCTTGGTATGCTTGCTTACGGCGTTCAGGGAACAGGCGAAAAAAGTAGTGATTATTTTGGTCTTACTAAGAATCACGGCGCTGTTATTTTCAGGCTTGACAGACCTATGCTTGCGCATATTACAACGGAGCAGAAGGCATGCGCGCTTTATAATGTAGATTATGTGCCCGGAGCAAGAGCAGCAGATTCGGCAGAAAATTCAATAAATGGTGCCTTTGGTCTTATTCCTATCGACAGCAGTTACTTTACAAGAACTATTTCACTTGCAAAGGGTACTTATGCACTTGTTTCACTTACAGATGACACTGAAAAGCCTGCAAAAGTAACATCTATTGAATTCAAAGAGGGTTCGCCCTTTGAAGTATTGTCAGGTGCTGATATAGTGGACTATAATGACGGTGAAACAACAGGTAAGATGATAATAGGTACTTACAATGCTGATAATGATGATCTTATTGGTACAACAAGCGCTGAAAGCTATTCATTGTTTGCTATACTTGTTGCAGCAGATGCAAATGCTCTGTCCGTAAACAATATTGATAATATTGTAAACTCGGATACTTTTAATCCAAATGGTACAGCAACGGCTAAAAAATCGGAATCGGGCGGAGATGATGATTATTCACCTCAGGTAAACGAGATGACGGTTGGAAAAGATACTACATACACCGTGCTTATAGACGCAACAGATAAAATTTTCAGCACTATTGTAGGCGATAAAGGAAATGTCATAAAGGAAAAATCGGCTGATGAAGGCGGAAATAAGTATTATGCTACCATTGTAGAAAAATTACAAGGCGGCGGTACTACTTATTATGCGGCAGGTGCTGCAAAAATAAATGGATCAACGGCAGAAGATAATAAAGAAACATGGCTTGTACAGAGTTCACCTGTAAGCTTTACGGTAGACTAAAGGAGGCTGAGAGAAAATGAAAAAATTATACACTAAGCCTTCAATGGCTGTAAATTCATTTGATACCATGGACTGCACAAATGTAACTATAATGAGCTCCGTTGCGGCTAAGTCGCAGGGCGGTAAAACTTACAGCAGACTAGGTATAAATATCATAGACGGCAAAGATTTACATAGCTGATAATAAAACACGGGCTGAGGAAAACCTCAGCCCGTGCTTTATATTATATTACTTGACATTTTATATAGGATATGTTATTATATAAACACAATTCAGAACTTTTGCTTCGCAAAAGCAAGGCTACGCCTTGTCAGCACTTTCGGCGTTGCCGAAAGCCGACCTATGGTCGACCGATAAATCTTTCGGTGCAATTCGGATAAATCTTTCCGATTCAATGAGAAACAACACAGTTGTTCCTCAGCTAAAAAAGCTTTTATTAAAAATAACCGCTTTATTCAGTTTTGAAATGAACCCCGTTTGTTAGACAAAATTCAAGAGAATTAATCTAGCAAAGGAGGTTCATTTTATTATGCC
>CANROO010000066.1 GCA_947632235.1 uncultured Clostridia bacterium | reverse complement strand
GCATTTGCCTTCGGTACTTCCTACTTTTCGGCGGTAGTATTCATAGGCTATGCGGGACAGTTTGGCTGGACATACGGTATTTCGGCCTTCTGGATAGGTCTTGGAAATGCGATCATAGGCTCACTGCTTGCATGGCTCGTGCTCGGCAAGAGAACAAGGACTATGACAAAATATCTCGATGCAACTACAATGCCCGAGTATTTTGAAAAGCGTTATAATTCAAAGGGACTCAAGATCTCTGCTTCCCTTATAATTTTCCTTTTCCTCATACCCTATACAGCTTCTGTATATAACGGTTTATCCCGTCTTTTCGAGTCATCTCTGGGTATACCTTATATATACTGTATCCTAATCATGGCTGTGTTCACCGCCATTTATGTTATAGCAGGCGGTTTCCATGCAACGGCTCTTAACGACTTCGTTCAGGGCATGATAATGCTTGTGGGTATAATAACGGTAGTATTTACCGTTCTTCATAAGGCAGGAGGATTTTCGGGTGCGCTTGAAGGCCTTTCGGCTATAGCCGATGACGCAGGAAATACGGGCACTCTCAATTCTCTTTTCGGTCCCAAGCCCGCAGACCTTCTGGGCGTTGTAATTCTTACATCTCTCGGTACATGGGGACTTCCTCAGATGATACAGAAGTTCTATTCCATATCCGATGACGCGGCTATAAAGAGAGGCACAATAATTTCAACATTATTTGCCCTTGTTGTTGCAGGCGGAAGCTACTTCCACGGAGGTCTCGGCAGACTTTTTGCCACAACAGACCCTGCTGACACATCAAAGACGCTCATCAACTTTGTAGGCGGAAAGCTCGAATATGACGCTATCGTTCCTGCGATGCTCGAGAGCGTGCTTCCCGACCTTCTCTTGGGACTTATAGTTGTGCTTGTGCTTTCGGCGTCCATGTCAACTCTGTCATCACTTGTTATGACCTCCAGCTCGACACTTACGCTCGACATCATAAAGCCGTCCATGATCTCAAAGGGTAAGGAATTTGACGAGAAGAAGCAGGTGTTCATAATAAGGATATTCATTGCGGTATTCCTTATAATATCTGTGCTTATGGCAGCAAAGAAAAATGCTTATATCACAACCCTTATGAGTATTTCATGGGGTGCTCTTTCGGGCTCGTTCCTTGCACCTTTCATGTACGGTCTTTTCTCAAAGAAGATAACAAAGACAGCAGTCGGCACATGCTTCGTGTTTGCCGTAGGCTTCACGCTCATACATACCTGCCTGTTCCTTCTCGGCTGGTTCCCCGAGCTTACAAATGCGGCAAGAGCACTTCCTCTTCCGTTCAATGTAACCTCACCTCTTAACGCAGGCGCATTCTGTATGGTATTTTCACTTATACTTTGTCCTCTGGTAAGTATGTTTACAAAGCCCGAGTCAAAGGAATATGTGGACGAGGTTTTCAATTGCTATAAATAATTTGACATAAAAAACAGCTCACAGTAAAATCTGTGAGCTGTTTTTTAGTGCAAGTATTGTCGTGTCCTTTTAATTGTTTTCTTTAATTCTTCTCCTTGAAAAACAGTGAGAATATTTTTGATATTGCAGGTGCAAGAGCAACGAACCAGAACATACATACAAACTGCATCATCGCCTTTGCGAAGCCGTTTCCTATTCCCAGTGAAACGAGCATATCTGCGCCTGTTCCGGCAAAGTGGTCGATCATAGTATAAGTAAATATACAGAATACCGCTCTCAATACCTTTTCTGCGGTTTTTATATCAGTTGAGAACTTTATAAAGCGCCTTTCTATGAACCAGCCTATGAACACGCCCATAGCTCCGCCCGCTGTTTTGAATGAATCCACTGCCATTTTGGAGCCTTCCACTATTATTTTGCCGTCTGCGCCGTAGTCAGCCGGATATGACTTGAGCGCGGCGTAAGCCATAAGCAGTACACAGGCGCCGACTCCTGCGAGCATTGCCCATATGTCGGCATTTTTGTTGTTTTCTATAACGGGCATGAGCTTTGCAACGGCAAATATTGAGATTATGCCTATCACAAAGGCTACCAAGACATCCTGCGGAGTGTGTACACCCAGATAATTCCTTGAAAATGCTATAAGAATGATCAAAATAACAAGTAATATTTTAAATGCCTTGGGTACCTTTGACTTTTCGTCCGTATCCACAGCAAGACCGCCCCATACGCTCACGGCATTTCCCGTGTGACCGCTCGGGAAGGAATATCCTGTTGCATCCGCCTGCGCGGCAGGTATGGGCGTTATCCTCGCATCCCTTATCCACGGGCGGTAAACGCAGGCCGTTATCTTTATAAAGCCGTTTATTATCCTTCCCCAGTAGAGAGTAAACATTAGGAATATACCCTTTCTCTTGTCAAAGCACCAGTATATAAGACCTATGAGAAACAGCAGTACAGATGTTTCTCCGAGCTTTGTGATGTACTCGAATATTGCGTCTAAGGCGCCTCCGGTTGCCTCTCTTATGTTCTGTAAAAAAAGCAGATAACTTATATCCATTTATATTTCCTCCTTATTGAGCTGTTCTTTCATTTTCTCTTGCGCCTCTCTGTGCCGTGGGCTGAGTGAGGGCAGGGGTGTTTGTCATTGAGCTGTTTGTCATCTGAAGCTGACTTACATTCAATGTCCTCTTTGCGGGGCCGAATCTTGCCTCATTTATTATTTTAAGCCGTATCTCCTCGGCAGAGCTGTTGTATTTCTCGCATTTTTCATATAAAGCCTTGTCGCTTTCATATCTGCTCTTCTCTGCCGTATAGGCTTCATATGCCTGCCTGTTGGCATTTACGGTGCTGTCAAAATGGAAATGCTTTTCAAAGTCCGAATAGAGCTTCACGGGCTTGGGTTCAACCGGAGTCCTGCTCATGTTTACTATTTTGAGCGACTTTAATGCGCCCGAGCTGTCTCTTACAGACATCACCTGAGGTTCTGTGCCGTTATTTTCAAGCAGAGCGTTGAAGTTGTCCTTAAGGAGCTGTACTCTCTGTCTCATACATTCCTCATCGCTTATATTATTGTGCTTTTCGCAAAGCTGAGCAAGAGACTTGGTGCCTATGTATATACTTTTGGCGGCATCCTCAAATTCCTTGGGAGTATTCAAGGGTCTGCGGAGAATATCCCTAAGTACATTTTTGGGATCGCTTTGGCTCAATATCTCCATTGTGATGTCGAGCCTTATATTTATAACGGGAGGCTTTAAGTCAAATTCTTTGAATTTATCCGCAAAACTGTTTATAGTTTCGCTGTCCGCCCGTCCGCTCAGCATATCCGCATATGCCTGCGAGATCTTAGCATTGTTCTCCATATTTTCCTTGCGCTTTTCATACATTTGGCGCATATATTCCTTCTCCTCGGGACTTCCGTTTCTCATGGTATCTTTGTACGAATCTATCATTTCCTTGAGAATATCTATGCGCACAGGCTGAAAGCTGTCGTTTCCGTTTTTTACAAATACAAATTCGGAGCAGCTGCTTTCCATAGTGTTCATTATTTTTACCGTCAGACCCTTTTCGGCTTCTCTCAGCTTATTTTTGTCGCCTATATTTTCGGCAGTCAGTCCGAAATACTCCGCCATAGTCTTGTTGTTTATATATACGGCGTTTACGGCAGCCCAAAGCCTTTCCTTGTCCGTTTCATTAAACTCCCTGCTTACTATTGTGGGACAGCCCGTAAGGTCATTCAGTATGCTTTTATTCATACCGTCACAGCTGTTAAGATGAAGCTTCTCCGGCCTCTGATGCTGAGGCTCGCCGCTGAAATATTTTAACAAATTTGGCAGCTCGACCTTATAACTCCTGTGGGCGAACCTTCCCGAACCTGTAGTTATACATCTGAGTACCAAATCGTCGTTGTCATGCTCGCGGTTTTTTTCTATTGCTTCTGCCGCTGCCCTTATAGAGCTTTTGAGACTTTTGTGATTTTTAAATTGATCCTGGAATACTCCGCCTTGTCCGTTCATGTAAACCAGAGCATCATTGAAGTCATGTGAATTTACCATTTGCACATCGGCGATATTTTTGCACAGCATATCATTTGCTTCAGTGCCGAGATTTCCCAATGTGGCATTGCTTATGGTTTTCAGATCATTCATATCCGTATTGTCAATAAATGCCTGATTGTATGCAGCCTTGAATGCTTCCGAAGCAACCGTTCCGTCCGGCTGTATGCCGTCGGTCAGAAATGAGTCCGATGCCATATAGTTGAGCCTTAAAAGACTTACGGCTTTGTCGAGCGTGCATGCCATGCCCACTTCTCCAAGCAAGGACATATCGCATTTTTCCACCTCTTGGTTCATATTGAAGGCAAGACCTCTGGCAGAGCAGTCCAGAACGGCATTTCGCAGGTCATCCTTTTCGCTCAGGTCATGATATTCGCACTTGAGATGCAAAACAGCCTCCGTCATTTTCACAAATGTGGGATAGGTCTCCTCATTGAGTTGCTTTATTGTGTCCTTGTTGGGATCCTTGCGGAAAATTTTTATGAATTCACTGCCCATTTTCCGTTTGAAGTCATCCATTTCCTTGGAGTTATCCGTAAGCAGCTCACGATAGGTCAGTTTATGGTCCGAGTCCTCGGGGTAATTTTTTGTGAGCATATATGCGTATACATAATCATGCAGCTCTCTTGAACCTATAAGATTTGGGATCACGTTGTCGTGAAGAAACTTATTGTGTATTTCGCCGAACAGATCATCTATTTTGCTTGCATCCCTGCCCGGAAAAAGGTCGGCATAAAAAAGTGCCACATCCTTTATTTTTCTGTCATGCAATTCCTTTTGGGTGTCCTTTACTATCCTCTGCACATCCTCCTTGTAGTTTACGGTATAGTGCAGTGAAGCGACCGCTTTTCTTTCCGCAGCCGCCCTTACCTCGGGACTGCTGTTTTCGGGAGCATTTATTATTACGGCTCTGGGGTCTGTCATTATGGAATTTCTGTTCATTATAGTTATGAACGAATCATTGTCGAAGGAAAGGGCGCTTCTTATGGCTCCGGCATATGCTGCAATGTTGTTTTCATTCTCCATTCCCAGCTTATCCGTAAGGTTTTTGCCGTCTATATATATGCTGTCCAAAGCCTTGCGTATGTTTTCGTTATTCAGCTCATCAAGTCCCGTAACGCTTTTTATAAGGTCTATGTCGTTGTCGCTTAATGTCGCTCTTATAGCCTTCTGTATTGCGCCTGCGCTGTTTTCGTTATAGCTTGCGGAATAATTTATTGAAGCAGAAGCCTTGCTGCGCATTGCTTCTTCCAGTTTATTCTGTTTATTCTGTATTTCATTATGTCTTTCTTCCGTTTCAAACCATGTTTCGGGATCGCTGTAGTCGATATCTTCATTTGATAAGGGGCGCGTAACAGCCAAAACGGCTCTCTGATCCAGGAAATTATCGCTCATGACCGTTACGAAGGAATTGCTTTCGGGCGAGAGCGCTTCCCTTATTGCGCTTACATAATCGGCAAGGCTGTAATTATTGCCTTCTCCAAGCATACTTGTTATGCTTTTTCCGTTTATATATATTCTGTCGAGAGCCTTGCGCCTATTAACGGCGTTTTGCTCTGTCTCCTCCTCCGAAACTTCATAGCCCGTAATTCGGCTTATAAGGGTCGTATCGTCCATTTCCGTTGATATACCCAGATTTATGGCATCGTTAAAAGCCTCCTGTATCTGTTCCTGCGTTGCTGCCATTTTGTTTCCTCCTCGTATATATAATTTACGATTATCCTATTATCTATATTTTACCACATTTTTTGAATAAAAGCATTGTATTTTACGCTGTATATTTTACAGTTTACGCCATAATAGCTGCCGTTTATCAAGTTCTGTATCCGTATGAGCTTAAAAAACGCCCGTCTGCACCATTCGCATTGACCCTTACGGGAAGCGATAATGGACAAGACGGGCGAATATATTACTTTTTTAGATTTCCGAATAAGCCTCTTACAAGATTACGGCTCACATCTCTGCCTATCTGTCCCAGAGTGCTTCTCACCGTGCTTGTGGCAATTTTGCTTATAGTGTCCGCGGTGCGTTTTCTTTCTCTTTCGCGCTCGCGTTCCTCTCTCTGCCTTTCCTTTTCTTCTTCTTTTGCCTTCTTTTCGGCTTCCTTTGCCGCAGCGGCCTCCTGCTGTGCCTTGAGCTCTTCTGCCTCTTCTGCTGCTTTTATTTCTTCAAGGTCTTCATATGCCGACTTGTTGTCAACGGCGTCCTTGTATTTAAGGAAGAGGTCGGACGAATTTATTATGCTCTGCCTTGTCTGCTCCTCGCAGGGGCCCATAAAGCTTTGGGGCGGGAGTATAAACGCCCTCTGAACTATCTCGGGCGCGCCCTTTTCATCGAGGAAGGACACCAAAGCCTCGCCGGTGGCAAGCGCAGTTATAGCCTCCGTGGTGTCAAAGGCGGGATTTACCCTGAATGACTGAGCCGCCGCCTTTATTGCTTTTTGCTCGTTGGGAGTATATGCCCTCAAGGCGTGCTGTATTCTGTTGCCGAGCTGAGCAAGTATTGTTTCGGGAATGTCGGACGGGCTCTGCGTTATGAAATAAATTCCCACTCCCTTTGAGCGAATGAGTCTTATGACCTGTTCCAGCTTTTCCATAAGAGCCTTGGGAGCATCGTTGAAAAGCAGATGCGCCTCGTCAAAGAAGAATACCATCCTCGGCTTATCCATGTCGCCGACCTCGGGGAAGGTCTCGTAAAGGTCTGTCAGAAGCCACAAAAGGAAAGTGGAGTAGAGCTTGGGATTGTTGCCTAGCTTAACGCAGTCCAGCACGTTTATAATGCCCTTGCTTGTGTTTGTGAGCCTTACCCAGTCCTTTATGTCCAGATCGGGCTCGCCGAAGAATATATCTCCGCCTGCATCCTCAAGCGACAGAAGCGCCCTTGTTATAGCGCCCACGCTTTGAGCGGTCACATTGCCGTACTGCGTCTGAAGCTCCTTCGCGTTGTCCGATATGTATTGGAGCATTGCGCGCAGATCCTTTATATCTATGAGCAGAAGCTTCTTGTCGTCTGCGACCCTGAACGCTATGTCGAGTATACCGCTCTGCGTGGGGTTCAAGTCGAGAAGCCTTGACAAAAGCACGGGTCCCATGTTGGATATGGCAGTTCTCACGGGAATACCCTTTTCGCCGAACACATCCCAGAACGCCACGGGGAATTCCTTGCCTGCAAAATCAGCCGTTACATTGCATTTTTTGAGCTGTGCGGCAACATGCTCCTCAGCATCATCGCCTTTTTTGGCAATACCGCACACATCCCCCTTTATATCTACCATAAACACGGGTACGCCTGCATCGCTGAAGGTCTCAGCCATTACCTTAAGGCTTATAGTTTTGCCCGTGCCCGTAGCTCCTGCTATAAGTCCGTGCCTGTTTGCCATACCTGCATTGAGATATATGGGCGTTTCTCCCGTTGCTATCCATAATTTACCTTCACTTGTATACATATCTTTTCCTCCTGTTTGTAAATTTGATTTATTTAAAAGCCTTCAACACCCTGTTCTGCCGCCGCCTTTATTCTCAGCTCGTCCATTATTCCGATACAGCCATCCGTATCCGTTTTATTCTTGTAGAGCTCATTCAAGGCAACAGCCACATCGTCACAGCTGAAGCCCTTTACCTTGGATGCCGATGTGGATGCGCGCAGATTTTCTTCTATTGATGCCGAGGCGCTTGTAATTATGGGCGACTGTATGTTGGTAGTCTGATTTCTGAAGCAGTCTACGGTGGATATGCCGTCAAAAGCTATGTTGTAGTTGTCCTTGTCCGCGCAGAAATCCAGAAAATCAAGGCAGGCGTCTATGTGTTCGCCGTTTTTGTTTACCATCATCATGTTGAGGTTTCCGCCCTCATATGTGCCGTTATTTGCCGTGTTAAGGAATACGGGCATTATTCCGAAGTCGTCAACGGTATATTTTCCGTCCTTGGCAAGGTCTGTGTAGAACCATGTGTCCCATATAAATGTCATCACAGCGCCTCCCGAGCTCATTACGGGGCTTATGCTGTCTATGTTCTGCCTCATATATTCCGTGCCGAACCAGCCCTTTTCCGAGGCATTTTTTATCCATTCCACCATGCTTTTGACCTCGGGTATGTCCGCGTAGGTGATGCTGTTATTGTTTATGCCTTCAAGCCTTTTATCATCGTCTGCAAATACGGGATCCAGAGCGAACTGCACGGGCCACGCGCACCCGTCCGCAGGCCAGCAGATGGGAGTATAGCCCGTGTCCATGAGTGCCTGACAGAGCATATCAAATTCCGCCTGAGTTGTTGCAGGCTTAAGTCCCAGACTTTCAAGCAGTGTCTTGTTGTAATAACATCCCGACACGGAGTTTTCCCAATAGGGAAGTCCCATTATATGTCCGCTGCTGTCCGTACAGTATTCCAATGTGCTGTCCGTAAGCTCGTCTGTCCATTTCTGCCCGTTCATGTAGAGAAAATTGCCCTCTATATCGAAACGGTCCAGATCCGAATTGTGAAAGTGCATGAATATATCGGGCGCCTCGCCATTTTCAAAGCTCTCGGCGGCGCGCTGTTCAAATTCATTGTCCTCAAAGGGCACGGGCTTTATTTTATTTCCCGTTGCCTTTTCATACTGACTGAATATGCTTGTCATATAGCTTTTTGCAAGGTCGCTTTTTCTGCCCATTACGGTGATAGTAACGGGCTCGGAGCTTCCGTTTTTTCCTCCCGTAACGGCACAGCCCGGCAATATGAGCGATATTGTCATCAAAAACGCCGTAAGCATAAAAATTTTCCTTCTCATTGTGTTCCTCCCTTTTTTGTACTTATAAAATACCTATCAATTTTATTTTATTATAAAAAAACATAAAAATCAATACAAAAGACGGCTATAATATAAATATGTTGTCGCAAACGGTAAATATAAAAGCCTAAACAACAGAAAATTTTCTGCATAAATGTGGTAAAATAGTATTAAGCAAGATATTCACATTACATAAAACAAGTATTGAAAAAAGAAAGGAAGGTATGTATCATGCTTAAGAATTTATTTAAAATAACGGCTGCGGCTGCCGTTATAACATCACTGTCAGCCTGCTCGGTAAGCGTTACATCGTATAACGGAGAGGCAACAGACGATGACGCCTCGGACTTCGTGACGCTTTCGGAGGCTGTGCCGGACGCTATACTCGAGATAAGATATTATTCCACATATAATTTTGTGGGAGACAGGATAGACGGCTACGAGGAGCCCTGCGCTCTTCTTACAAAGGAGGCTGCGGAGGCTTTGAAGGGCGCATCGGAGAGCGCAAAGGAGCTTGGTTACAGACTTAAAATATATGACGCCTACCGTCCGCAGACTGCCGTAAACAACTTCATAGACTGGGCGGAAAACGATGACACCGAGATGAAGGAATATTTCTATCCCGAGCTGGATAAATCCGTGCTTTTTGAGCAGGGCTACATTGCGGACAAATCGGGACACAGCAGAGGAAGCACCGTTGACCTCACTCTCTTTGATATGGACACGGGCAAGGAAGTGGATATGGGAGGCACATTCGACTACTTCGGAGAGCTTTCTCACCCCGATTACACGGGAGAGCTGACAGAGGAACAGATACAAAACAGAAACACGCTAAGGGATATAATGCTCAAAAACGGCTTCAAGCCCCTTGATACGGAGTGGTGGCACTTCACGCTTGAGAACGAGCCCTATCCCGACACATATTTTGACTTCCCCGTAAGTGAGGATTCCGTGGAGAAAATGCAATAATATTATCACAGCGTAATTTTATATGCCAAGCGCAGAAATTAAAATAATGTCCATTTTTTGTGCCATATATGGTGCTATACTGTCATCACAGACAAGAGATGACAGTATTTATGGAGGTGCTTGGATATGAAAAAGCGTGTTATAGGATTTATTGTTGACGAAGAAAACAGAGATAACTCTGCTGAAAGACCTGTCGTGCAGGCAGAATGTACGCCCAGACCGTCGCTTGTGGATGTGTATTTCCCTCACAGAAGCATGAGTCTGACATATTACAATGACAAATTCGACCTTCACAAGGACGATATAGTGTATGTTGACGGTGCGCTTGAAGGCTTCAGGGGACATGTTGTGAGCGTGAATTACACATTCAAAATAAAGCTTTCGGACTATAAAAGAGTTATAGCCGTTGCGGACACCTCGGTACACGGCGATTATTGCTTTGCAGGCTCGCACATCGTCACATTTGACCCTCATGCAATGCCTTATGAAAAGGTGCTTGCATGGTTTAAGGCGCCCGATGATGAAGAAAGCGAGTACGCATCGGGCAATGACGGCGAGGGATTTCCGCTCGATGACCTTGAAAAAATGGATATACGCCCGGAGACCGCAAGGCGCGGAGTAGATTATTTTATGGAAAACAGGGTGGTATACATATCGCTTGACGGCTCAAGGGGCAGGGCTATAGTGACGGGAAGCGACATATACGAGGTGGAATTTGAGTACTCGGAGGGCAATATATACAACCTCGTGTGCTCATGCTTCTGCAGCTATAACTGCAAGCACAGCTTTGCCTCCATGCTTCAGCTTAACGAAACACTCAGATATATAGCCGACAACTACAAGGATGAATTTAACGGTTATTTTGCGGCAGTGTCCTCGGCTGAATTTATAAAGTATGCGGTAATGAATAAGGAGACGGGCAGGGTAAGCTTTGACTTATAAAACGGAGGAATAAAGATGAACATAAAATGGGACGGCGAAAAGTATACCGACAGCTTTGCCTTTGTGCATCGCTACGGCAGCGCGCTCATAGATATGATAGAAGGGCAGGGGCTGTCCGTTCTGGATCTGGGATGCGGAAACGGAGCCCTGACAAAGGAGCTTAGCGCCAAGGGCTATGACGCCGTGGGAATGGACGCTTCAAGGGAGCTTCTCGAAATCGCACGCAGTAATTACCCCGAGCTGACATTTATACACGGCGATGCCGTTTCATTTGATACGGATAAGAAGTATGATGTGGTTTTTTCAAACGCCGTATTTCACTGGATAGACAAGGAAAATCAGCCCCGTATGCTTCTGAATGTCTACAATGCGCTTAAAAACGGCGGACAGTTCATATTTGAGCTTGGAGGCTTCGGCAACAATGTGCTCATACACGGCGCGCTCAAGGCTGAGTTTGAAAAGAGGGACAAAAAATATACAATGCCTTTCTACTTCCCGTCCATAGGCGAATACGCCTCTCTGCTTGAAAATGCGGGCTTTCTTGTGAGAAATGCCGTGCTCTTTGACAGAATGACGGAACTTGAGGGCGAAAACGGACTTTACGACTGGATAAAGATGTTTGTTAAAAAGCCTTTTGAAAATATTGATAAAAATTTGGAGGAGGATATAATCAATTCGGCTGTTTGTGAGCTCAAGGACAGGCTTTTTATAAACGGCAGGTGGTATTCCGATTATGTGAGACTCAGATGCAGGGCTGTAAAGCCGTAATGCGCTTTTCTGTGGTATATTTTATTATAAAACGGCAAATATAATATAGTATACTACAGGAGGTGTAAATATGAAATACTTTGTAAATGAAAACTGCATAGGCTGCGGACTCTGTACAACGACTTGTCCGAGCGTATTCACAATGACGGATGAAAATGTGGCAAGGGCTTCCGACAGTGATGTAAGCCCCGAGGACGAGCCTGCCGCAGAGGAAGCTCTGGAGGGCTGTCCCGTAGACGCTATAGAGCATGCCTGAAAGTCCGAGCGAAGGACAGACGGCAGTAAATATTTTGTTTATCAAAGACCCCTCGCAGCGACAATGCGCGAGGGGTTTTATGCATTATATTTTTACTTCATTATTCCTCTTTTTATTTTTACTTCTATTATCTTTTTTACCGATCCATTGAGCCTTTCCTCGCTTATTTCTCCGCTTTTTACGGCATTTAAGACGGCGTTATATGCGCTGTCAAGGTTTTCGGGCATGAGCAGAACATCTATTCCCGCCTTGAACGCCCGAACTGCCGCCGTGTCGCTGCCGTAGTATTCGGATATTGCGCCCATGTTCAGAGCATCCGAGATCACAAGCCCCTTATATCCCAGCTCGCCCTTAAGAAGCTCCGTCACAACATATTCCGATAGGTCTGCGGGCACAGTATCGCCCGTGAGCTTTGGCACGGCTATATGCGCCACCATCACAAAATCGCTGTCCGCCTCTATTCCCTTTTTGAATGATACAAATTCCGTGCTCCTCATTTCGTCAAGCGTTCTGTCGCTTTGGCTGAAGCCCTCGTGTGAGTTTGCCTCCGAGCCTCCGTGTCCGGGAAAGTGCTTCAGACAGGCGCTTACGCCCTTATCCTGCAAGCCCTTTACAACCTCTGCCGAAAGCTCACCGCATTTTTCGGCATCGCTTCCGAAGGAGCGGTCGCCTATCTCCGTATTGTTTTTATCGGTCAGTACATCCGCAACGGGCGCAAAGTCGAGATTAAAGCCGAGCTTGCTGAGATATTTGCCTATGCTCCTGCCTATGTCGTTCGCTCTTTCGGTGTCATTCACATCAGCCATTGCCTCCGTTTTTTCAACGCCCATGCCATCGTTATTGGCAACTCTTGCGACCCTTCCGCCTTCCTCGTCCACAGCTGTAAAGAGGGGATATTTTGAGTTTTCCTGAAATCCGTCTATAAGCTTTTTTGTCTGCTCGGGGTCAACAATATTCTTTGCGAACAGTATTATACCGCCCACATTGTATTTATTGAGCTTTTCCGTCATATCGGATGAAAACATTATGGTGTCGCTTCCCGAATCGTCAAAGCACTCGGGCACAACTATAAAAAGCTGACCTACCTTTTCTTCAAGGCTCATTTCCTGCAATATCTCATCCGCCCTGTCTGCCTTTTTGCCGGGCAGGGCAGCGGTTATGTTGTCGTCCGTGGCTTCGGGCAGAAATTCGCTGTTTTTGCTCGCACAGCCCGAAAGACATATTATTAATATAAGTATAAAAAATATAAGACCCTTTTTCATTTGTAAGACCTCCTTTTTTACAGTATAACACAAAAATAGCAAAAAATCTTGAAAAATATAAAATTAAAGAGTATACTTATTTAAAAGGAGTGATATATATGACAATAAATGACGCACTTGATAAATTGCTTAAGCTGGCGCTTGCCGATGAAGAACTTAAAAATAAGCTCATTGCTACGGAAAACGCAAAGGAGCCCATGGAGGAATTTTGCAGAATAGCCACCGAAAACGGCTGTCCCATAGCCTTGGGAGATCTGCTCGCGCTCAATGAAACACTCTGGAATAACCTTCTTAAGAGCACCAACGGCGGCGCGACCTTCCCAATCGATGAATGGTCGGATACATATGAGCAGTATATATCATCGCTGAAATAGAATATTTGTTTTTAATGGGGAGAGCAGGGCTCTCTCCGTTTTATTATATGAATAATAAAAGAGGACGGCTTTCACCGTCCTCTCAGACTGTCGAAAAAGTACAAATTGACACAAAAAATGAAAGACTGAATAGTTTGTACGACCAAAAAAGCGTCGCA
>CANROO010000065.1 GCA_947632235.1 uncultured Clostridia bacterium | reverse complement strand
CCGCTTATGACGGCGGGAATGAACACCACAAATACGCTCAGACAGGTGAAAAGCAGGGCCACAAGAGCATTGAAGCCCTTTATACCGCCGAACAGGAGCAAAAGCGCAACAAATATCACGCTAAGCCATATCACATAGTTCGTGCGCACATAGTTTGTGAACTGCCACTGCGTGCCGAGGGAGTTGTCCACTATAACTCTGTCGCCCTCCTCAACGGGCTTTACGGCAACGGTAGGGTCATTGTTGTTGACCGTCTGAAGACATATTATGTCATCGCCCGACTTTGTGACGGCTGAGAAGAATATCTCCGTGTCGCCCGTCTGCTCGTTCTGCGTCTGCCGTCTTATGGCGGTGACCTTCACATTCTCGAGGTTTTCCTGCGCGCTTGACAATAGCGTGTAGTCGTTTCCTCTCGTGGCGACCTTATGCCCGGCATATATGAACACGGCGCTGACAATAAGAGTGACGATATAGATAAAAAGCCCGAAGTTCTTTTTATACATTTTGCTTCCTTCTTTCCTTAAGCTCATGCTTTAGTTTTTTGTTTTTATGTTTAAGAGCAAAGGCTCTCATATGCTGTTTGAAATTCATAGAGCAAAGCCTTCTCAGCCTTGCGACATCCGATTTTTCGGCGTTTTGCGAGAATATGCACCTCTGCGCAAGCTCCGCTATATCTTCCGCTCTATTTCTGCCGAAGACAAGAGCAAGCTCATCCTGCGCCTCTCTGTAGCCCGTACAGCTTATGCCGAGCCGTTTTTTGAGATTTTCGGCTAATATGAACGCCCTGCCTGCATTGTCCGCCCTTGCATAAGCTATGGCATTCTTAAGAGCATACAGCGCCGATATGAGCGCAAGAGCGCATAAAACAAAGACCGCGGAATATAAAAGCGCTCCGAGAGAAAGCCTCTTTGTCTGAGTTATTATATTTTCCTTGCTGTATTTTTCCTTATCTACCGTTCTGAAATAGCTGTCAAGGTCTGTATCGGGGGTGTATTCCTTGGCTTCGGCGTCCCCGTATTTTTCGCTCAGCTCCTCAATATCGGGCGCATCTATAATATCCACCGTCTGCCATCCGCCCTGAGGAGAGTATGTCTCCACCCAGCTGTACATATTCAGCTGTTTGGCGTCCGTTCGTGTGCGTCCTCCGCTGACTCTCCTGCCTGCAAGCGTCTGCTCCGCCTCCACGGCGTAACCGCTGACATAGCGCGCAGGTATGCCAAGCTCTCTGTATATGAGCGTTATGGCGGAAGCGTAGTGCATGAAGCTTCCCGACTTGGTTTCCTCCAGAAAATAATTTACAAAATCCTTGCCGTAGGGCAGGCTCTCCTGCTCGAGAGAATAGGTGTAGTTATCCCTGAAATAGGCTTCAAGCCTCTCCGCAATATCGGGTGTATCGGCGCTTAAGCCAAGCTCCGCTATGATATTGTCTATGACCTCCTTGTTTTCATCGTCAACTCCCATATAGGTGCTGTAAACAAGGTCGGTATATTCCTTATCATTTATTGTGACGGGAGTATATTCGTAGGCTGTCACCTCTCTTGAGCCGTCATCATTTATTACCTCTTCATTTTTATCGGTATAATTCGGATAAGCTATATAGTTCGACTTATTCATCTCGTAGCGCTTAGCCTCTGCGCCTGCGGCTTTCAGAGCATTTACCATTACGGAATTATCCTCCTGAGCCTCCGTCCAGCTGTTATAGCGGTAGTGATAATCCTGACCTATAAAGCTTTCAAAATAGAGCTTTCCGTCTCTCACGGGCTCAGTGACAAATGAGAACATATTTCTGTTCTTATCGGGCTTTACATAGGATATATAGCCCATCTGTCCGAGACCGACATTATCTATCATGCCGTATTTCTTGTACTCGGCATATTTCATAATGGCAATATCTCTTGCCGTAGTCTTTATGTTGTCGCTGTAGCCGGCAGGGAAGTCGGTCTCAAATTTTTCTCTGCCGTATATGCCCGAGGCAAGCCCGAAGGAGGCGGTAAACATGAGCACCGCTGTTATACCCAGCTGAAGGGTATACATAATATTCTGCTTAAGAGTATATTTTTTTCTTTTGAAAAGCCTTGAAAGCTCCGCTATTCCCAGCCTGAAGGGGCGAAAGCGCGATGAGCCCATAACAAGCAGTATACAGAACATAAACAGAAGCGCAGTGCCGTTTCCGGGGCTCACATCCACGGAAACAAAGCTCTGAAAGCCAAGCACAAGGCCTATGCCCAGAGCGTACAGTATCCTTGAACAAAGCCTTACCGTAATTACAGCTATTATTACCGAAAGAACAACGGCAAATATGCCTGCGACAGAATTGACCGTGAGGTATGTGTCCGAAAGCACCTTGTCAAAGCCGTCCGCAGGTGGCAAATTAAGCGCAGAGCTTACAACGGCATAGCCCTGGTTCGCCATGGTCATAACGCCGTTTTTGAGTACCTCGGTGTTGGCATTTATATATGTGTATATCCTCGTGCCGAGCACCGCAAGCACCGCTATGAGCGCAATGTCGTTGAGCTGGGCAAGAGAGAGCACAGCCGTGCATATCACTATTATCCTGTGCATGAGCGCATAGTCGCACTCTATGTTAAAGCCCCTGAAAAGCATATCGAAAACTATAAGTGAGGTAAAAAGGCTTATAACAAACCTTATAAGCAAGCAAACAAGACCGCTATGCCATAGGGAATAGGGTCTTGAAAGCAGAAGTCCCGCGCTATTGTGTTTTCTAATGCTCCGTGTATTCATTACAACAACTCCATTTTATCGCTTATATAAAGTATGGAATTTCCTTTATAAAGTCTTTTGTACTCTCCTATGCCCCTGTCGGGCTCAGACTCGGGGGCAGAATAAAATATCCTGTATACGGCGTTTACAAGCGTTTCTTCATCCGAAATATATGCTGTCTCAAATTCCTCGTTGCCTGCAGGAAGCCACATAAGAGTAAAGCCTGCGGAATAATCTATGGAATAGAGAATGTCAAGCGCCCTGTCCAGACTGCCCCTGTACATATCCATGAGCACAACGGCTTCATCTGCGCTTGTCCTCTCAAATTCCCTTACAAAGAGCTTGTCCGTCCTTGCAAAGAGCTTCCAGTTTATACTGCTGTTTTTGTCGCCGTCCTTATATTCCTTGTAACCGCTCACATCGCCGTTGTTGCTGAGATATATGTTGACTGCCGGCAGATCCTCCGAATCCGCCGAGCCGAAGTCGGGCAGAGCCGTATCTGTGCCCGAGGGCATAACAATGATGCTGTAGCTGCAGGAATGCTTTTCCTTTCGTCCCAAAAGTCCGAACATATCGCTTGTGCGCACTCCCGATATGTTTATCTCTATAACTCCAGACTTTTCGGCTCTTATGGGCAAAA
The DNA here is from genome assembly GCA_947632235.1 of uncultured Clostridia bacterium. GTDB lineage: Bacteria > Bacillota > Clostridia > Lachnospirales > CAG-274 > Gallispira. The sequence continues at coordinate 10,165 of CANROO010000065.1, read as the reverse complement.
TGACCGTTTTAAAACCGAATATGGCAGCGGGAGTTTCAATTTTTATTGTCCTGCCGTCATAAAACCTGTTCTTTATGCTTACGCTGAAGCTGACCCTGTATACGGGAAAGGGCCTTGTGCTCCTTATTTTTATACAGAGCTTTGTTTTTCCGCCCTTTTTAAGCCTTACCCTTTTGCTTTTAAGCTCAAATGTGACCCTGCCGAGGGGCAGTAAAAAAAGCAATATATCCGCGGCAACCGCAAATACAAGCACAAGAAAGGCGCAGAACACATAATAATTGCCGAAGTATACCGAAAGGAACAACAACAAAAGCGCCGTAACAACAAGGCTCAGAGCCTTAAAAAATTTCATTGCCATCACCCTTTTATTCTGACGGAACCCGCTATGTCCATTATGACTTCGCTTTCGGACAAGCCCTTAGCCCTGCCCTCGGCGCTTAGCTCTATTCTGTGGGAAGCGGTCTCTTTTATTATGTCCGTTATGTCCTCGGGAGCAACATAATCTCTGTCGTTATAAACGGCGTTTGCCCTTGCCATCTTTAAAAGGGCGATGCTTCCTCTCGGGCTTATGCCTATGGCTATATCGGGGTCATTTCTTGTGGCGTTCACTATGTCCACTATATAGGCATAAATATTGTCCTTAACATAGCAGTTTTCAGCCATATTCTGATATTCCATAAGCTCCTCGCTCGACATGATGTTGTTAAGTATGTCGAGCTTATTGCTCTTTGCTCCCTTCAATATCTCCACCTCGGCCTCTCTCGAGGGATAGCCCATGGACATCCTCACCATAAAGCGCTCTATCTGCGACTGGGGAAGCCTCTGCGTGCCTGCCGAGCCGAAGGGATTTTGAGTGGCTATGGTCACAAAGGGCTTGGGGAGCTCTCTTGTGACGCCCTCTGCGGTATATCTGCCCTCCTCCATAAGCTCCAGAAGAGCCGACTGCGTCTTTGACGATGTTCTGTTTATCTCATCGGCAAGGAAGAGATTGCAGTTTGCCGCGCCCTCTATAAATTCAAAGCTCTGCGTCTTCTGATTGTACATATTGAAGCCTATTATATCGCTCGGCATAACATCGGGCGTGAACTGCACCCTGTTGTACTTAAGACCGAGCGTCTTTGAAAGCGCAATGGCAAGCGTAGTCTTTCCCACTCCCGGTATGTCCTCAAGCAATATATGTCCTCCTGCCGTAATGGCCACCACAAGAAGCTTTATAACATCCGCCTTGCCCATTACCGCCTTTCCTATTTCGTCCGTTATCGATCTGAGCTTATTCATATATACCTCCAAAATTCTGCTTTTTTTATAATAGTATAGCACAAAAAATTTTTATTGTAAATAAGCTAATAAAATTGACAAGAAGGGGCTTTTGTTGTAAAATTAAAAAAGTGATACTCAAAAAGACCTTTAAAAACTATAAAAAGGGGAAAAGGATATGAATAAACAAGTCAAAACAACAATGCTCATAATAATGGGGCTTTTGGCGCTCGTCACCGTAACGGGCATAATCTACGGCATGCAGAACAGAATAAATGCCGAAAAGCTCTACGGCGAATATGACGAAAGCATATTAAGCACCGTGGACGAGGCCGTGAACACCTGTCAGCAGGCTTATATGTCCGTGGGCGCAACTCCCGAGGAAAGCGAGGGACTGACAATGTATGTCAAAAATATCGCAGAGGCTGAAAGTCCCGTTCTAAAGGCGTACATCGCCCAGACAATGATATCCTACACGGGTGACTTTCTTACGGTGAAGGATGTCGCTATGCATACCGACCACACCTCAACACAAAAGAGACTTATAGAACTGGACGCACAGCTTGAAAATGTAAAGAATTTCAAGCGGAAATAAGGAGGATAAAATGATAAGAACAAGATTTGCTCCAAGTCCCACGGGATATATGCACATTGGAAATTTAAGGACGGCTCTGTATGAATTTCTCATAGCCAAAAGTCAGGGCGGTTCCTTCATACTCAGAATAGAGGACACCGACAGGGAAAGGCTTGTGGAAGGCGCAGAGGATGTGATATACAAGACGCTTGAAATGGCAAACATGCCCCATGACGAGGGCCCCGATGTGGGAGGCGACTACGGTCCCTATGTTCAGAGCGAGAGAAAGAACGACTATATAAAGTACGCTTTAGAGCTCATAGAAAAAGGCGAGGCATACTACTGCTTCTGCACAAAGGAAAGGCTTGACTCCCTCAGAACGGAGGCAGGAGGCGATACCGTGGCAAAGTATGACAGGCACTGCCTGAGCCTTTCAAAAGAAGAGATAGAGGAAAACCTCAAAAACGGCGTACCCTATGTTATAAGGCAGAAAATAAAGGAAGGAAAGACTACCTTCCACGATGAGGTATACGGCGACATCACAGTCGACAACGATGAGCTCGAGGATCAGATACTCATCAAATCGGACGGCTATCCCACATACAACTTTGCAAATGTCATAGACGACCATGTCATGAACATAACTCATGTTGTGAGGGGCGCGGAATATCTTTCATCAACGCCGAAGTATAATCTTCTTTACGAGGCCTTCGGCTGGGATATACCGAAATATGTGCATCTGCCCGCAGTAATGAAGGACAAGCACAGCAAGCTCTCAAAGAGAAACGGCGATGCATCCTTCCAGGACCTCATAGCAAAGGGCTATCTGCCCGAGGCCATAGTAAACTACATCGCGCTTTTGGGCTGGTCTCCGTCGATAAATCAAGAGATATTCACAATGGACGAGCTTATAGAGCAGTTCAGCATAAAGGGGCTTTCAAAGTCCCCTGCCATATTCGACATTGAAAAGCTCACATGGATGAACGGCGAATACATCAAAAAAATGGAGCCGAATAAATTCTACGATTGGGCTGAAAGCGAGCTCAAGTCCGCAGTAAAAAGAAGCGACATAGACCTTAAAAAGGTTGCCGGCTATGTGCAGAGCAGGATAGGCACATCAAAGGACATAGCGCCCATGGTGGACTTTATAGACGCTCTTCCCGAATACTCCACGGACCTCTATGTACACAAGAAGATGAAGACAACAAAGGAAATGTGCCTTGAACACCTCAAAAGGGTGCTTCCCGTGCTCGAGGGTATTGAGGAATGGAGCAATGACAGCATTTACGGCGCCATGCTTTCGCTCATACAGGAAATGGGCATAAAGAACGGTCAGATGTTCTGGCCCGTGAGGACGGCATTATCGGGAGAGCCGACCTCTCCATGCGGAGCAAGCGAACTTGCGGAGCTTCTGGGAAAAGAGGACAGCCTTGCAAGGATAAGAAGGGGAATAGAAATGCTTTCTGCCGATGAGGCTTAATAAAAATACAAAAGAAGGCTTTAAGCAATATAAAATTAAGTTTTTTGCAAAAAAACATTGAATTTTAAAGCAAAAAGATTTATAATCAAAGGTAATAAAATTAAAATAAGGAAAGAGGTAAATATTATGCTCGATATCAAGTATGATCTTTCAAAAAATCCAAAGCAGAAGCCCGATGAAAACAACCTCGGCTTTGGTATCTACTACACGGACAATATGTTTGTGCTCGACTACACGGAGGGCAAGGGCTGGCACGACCCCAGAATAGTTGAGTATGCTCCCGTTGCGCTCGACCCTGCGGCAATGGTATTCCACTACGCTCAGGAATCCTTCGAGGGCTTAAAGGCTTACAGAACACCAAGCGGTGACATACAGCTTTTCAGACCCGAAAAGAACGCCGCAAGAATGATGAACACAAACAAGAGAATGTGCATACCTGCCATACCCGTTGACGACTTCGTTCAGGCGTGCAAGGCTATCGTAGCCGTAGAAAAAGACTGGGTACCCTCAGCAGAGGGCACATCCTTATATATAAGACCCTTTGTTATTGCAACAGAGCCTCATCTCGGCGTAAGACCCTCGGCAACATATCAGTTTATGATAATCTGCTCGCCCGTAGGCGCTTACTACTCGACAGGCATCAATCCCGTTAAGATATATGTAGAGGACGAATATGTAAGAGCAGCTCCCGGTCTTACGGGCTTTACAAAGTGCGGCGGCAACTATGCCGCATCCCTCGCAGCTCAGGTAAAGGGTCACGACCTCGGCTATGAGCAGGTGCTCTGGCTTGACGGCGTTGAAAGAAAATATGTTGAGGAAGTCGGCTCCATGAACTGCTTCTTCAAGATTGACGGCACTATATACACCGCTCCTACGGTCGGCACTGTTCTGCCCGGCATAACAAGAATGTCGTGCATAGAGCTTCTCAAGAAGTGGGGCTACACCGTATCCGAGGAAAGACTTGCGATAGCCGACATCATAAAGGCTTCAAAGGCAGGCAAGCTCGAGGAAGTATTCGGCACGGGCACGGCTGCAGTTATATCTCCCGTAGGCGAGCTCAGATATGAGGACGACATCTGCTATATCAACGATGGCAAGATAGGCGAAGTAACTCAGAGACTTTATGACACACTCACAGGCATACAGTGGGGCAAGATAAAGGACGATATGGGCTGGACTACAAAGGTAGAGGCTTAAAAAAGCAAATAAATACCCTCCGCAAAAGCGGAGGGCTTTTTTATTACTTCAAATATTCACTTATATCCGCGGAGTTTACTATACTCTCCATTTCCGTCTTGTCAAAGCCATAGAAATCCATTGCGTATTCATATCTGCCTGCATTTGTAACATAGATATAAGCCGTCTTCTCTCCCGTTTCGTCCGTATCCGTGAGAATATCATATTTAATGCCCTTATCAGTCACAAATTCCTCGCCCGTAACTTTGCTGTCCGTTATAAGCGTACCCTCTACATACTCATCGTTGTAGTCCGCCTTGGTAACGGTCAGACCGAACGCCTTGCTTTCGGTATCTCCGTATGTCAGCCATACGCTGGACTTTGAGCTCTTTTCGGAAAGATGGGTCTTTGCACCGCTTATTTCTTTAAGCTCCAAGCCGGGCATGTGCTTCGGCATAACGATGTCCATATCAAGCGCCTTCTCTGCCTCCTCAACGGTGGCGAAGGTCTGCGGTTTCAGTATATTTTCCTCGCTTGGCTCCGTTTCCTTTGAAGCCTTCAATCTTTCTTCTGCAAGCTTATTGGCTTCATCCTCGCTTAAATTTGAGTTGTTAGTCTCCACCTTCACATAGTAACCGTCCTTTTCAAACACATAGTGCTTAAGCAGACTGCCTGCACTCACGCTCGCACAGGCTATAACGGCTATAACAGACGCTACGAGAAGCACTCTTGCCGGTATTTTGTTTTTCATGGGTCTTACCTCCTTGTCATCAGACATTATGCTGTCTGCAAGCTCCCCGGCGGACATAGGGGGAGTACAGTCGGGTATACGCTCGAGCATATTTTTTATATCCTCCATATTGCCCTCCTCTATTGCCCTGTCAAGGTCTTGTCTTATTTTAATATTGTTTTTGGCATACATACAATTACCTCCAACCGTAAATTTAATCGATTAAGCTTTACACCTATATATGGCATAAGAGCTCAATATGTAACAAAATATTTTTCGGCATATTCCTTCACGAGCGTCTTTATATCGCGCCTTAAGCGCACATATTTCATCCTCAGCGCCGTATATTCCACGCCCAGCCTGTCGGCAATTTCCTTCATGGGGATGTTGTCAACATAATACATTTTATACAGTCTTTTCTTTTCATCGTCAAGCTCATCCAGAATATCCGTTATATACTCGTATTCGTTTATATTGCTGTCAAGCGCCCTCTCGATGCTGTTTTTGCTATCGTTTATATCCATTTCCGCGCCGTCAAGGCTCATCTCGCGCATAATGCGTTTATAGAGCTGTTTTTTGTGATTTTTGATAAGGTTCTGAGCAGTCCTGAAAATAAAGCCTCCGGGATTTTCATGCGTTTTGAGCTTAACTATATTTTTATACACCAAGACGAAGGTGTCCTGTGCTATGTCGCCTGCGCTGTCGCCGTCCTTAAGGCAGAAAACGGCGTATTTGTATATATCCCCGTAATAGGCTTCGACCAGTTTTTCAAAAAACAAAGCTTCCGCTGACATAAATATCACCTCAGAATATAATGGACAAAACAATATGAATGTAACAAAAAAGGCGGAGAAGCTCCGCCTTAAAATCAATATTTTCAATAATTATCCTTCACAAATTTTTCAATACGCCTTGCGCCCTCCACAATATCCCTCATGCTTGTGGCGAAGGATATCCTTATATAGTTATTATACCCGAAGGCATCAGAGGGAACGACTGCTACATTATATATATCCATAAGCGCCCTTGCGACATCCGTGCTGTTTTTAAGCTCCACACCGCCCACGGTATTGCCCAGAAGCTTTGAAACATCCACAAAGAGATAAAACGCGCCCTTGGGTATCATACAGCTCAGAAGCGGTATATCCGTTATCCTCTGCACTATGTAGTCGCGCCTGTGCTGAAATTCCCTGAGCATATCCGCCGCAACATCATTGCCGTTGTCAAGCGCCTCTATCGCAGCCACCTGAGCTATGGAGTTGACATTGGATGTGGAATTGGACTGTATATTTGCCATAGCCGAAGCCACCTCGGCATCGGAGGCGGAAAAGCCCACTCTCCAGCCCGTCATGGCATATTTCTTTGAAAGTCCGTCCACGACTATAGTTCTCTTATAAATTTCATCGCCCAGAGAGGCAATGCTTATATGCGGAGATTTCCTGCTGTACACAAGACTGCTGTACACCTCGTCCGAGATGACATATATATCCTTTTCGACCGCAAAACGCGCAACGGCCTCAAGCTCGTCCCTTGTGTACATAACGCCCGTGGGGTTATTGGGGCTGTTTATTATGAGCGCCCGTGTCCTGTCCGTATAAACCTTTTCAAGCTCTTCAACCGTTATTTTGAAAACATTCTGCTTCTTTGTCTCCACAACGACGGGAACGCCGTACACCATATTTATTATGTCTATGTAGCTGTTCCAATACGGCGCAGGCACTATCACCTCATCGCCGGGGTCGATAATGGCGGAAAAGGCATTTTTGAGAGCATGCTTACTGCCGTTTGTGACAACTATCTGCTCGGGCTTGTATTCAAGTCCTCTTGCCGACAGAGAATCGCATATGGCTTCCCTGAGCTCTATATTGCCCTCGTATTGGGTATATTTTGTATAGTTGTCGTTTATGGCGTCTATGGCGGCCTGCTTCACATTTTCGGGAGTGTCAAAGTCGGGCTCGCCTGCGCTGAAATTGATGACATCAACGCCCATCGCCTTTTTCATATTGGCTTCCGCCGAAATGCTAAGGGTCTGCGAAGGCCTTATTTTAGACGCTATATTCGATATTTTCATACTCTCACCCCTCTCCGTCTATATGATTATTTTACACCAAAAGGCGCTGTTTTTCAATATAAAATTTTTCCTGTGCTATTTAACGCTTATATCGCCGAATACGGCTGTATTGAGATTGTGTATATTGTTGTTCACCTGGTTGCCGTCCGCGCCGAGGCCCACATAAAGCTCATCGTTGAGCTTAAGCCTTGAAGTGCCTATCTGCTTCCAGCTTACGCCGTCCTGCGATGTATACGCCGTGAATCTGTCGCCCTTTCTTGTGAGTCTCAGATAGGTGCCCGTATACTCAAGCCCCGTCTTGAAGGGTATATCCTTCAGAAGCTGAACACCGCTTTCCTTGGCTGCGTCAAGGGAGTCCAGATTTTCGCTTAATGTGTCCATATCGCCCTTGTCCTTGTCCCTGCCGAAGAGATAAACGCCGAAGGGATTTCTGTAAAGGGTGGTGGACTTGCCCGTGTCGGGATTGGTTTCCTTCCACTCGTAAGCCTTGGTGTGCGACAGGCCCACGCCTATGCAGGCGCTGTCAGGCGATAGACTGCTGCGCGCCATTATACCGCTGAAGGCATGGTTGTCAACGGGAGTAACGCTCTCAACCCTTGTAACAAAGTCAAAATCGCCCGTGAGCTTTTTGTATACGAAGTGCATGCTGTCGTCATCGCCTTGGAGCTTACCGCTTCCCTTAACGGTCATAACGCCGTCCTTAAGCGAGGCACTGCCCTCAACGGGAGGCCTGCCTATGTCGGTGCTCGTCCAGCCGTCCATATCCGTAACGGTATTTATATGTATGATGTGCGCAATGCTCTGAGTGCTTTCACCCTTTTCATTGAATGCCTTTGCGGAGATATTATAGCTTCCGTCCGCAAGCGAGCTTATTGTCATTTCAAAGGGCGCCTCGCTGTCGGTGCCTATCACCTTGTCATTGTTGTAAAATTCAACCTTATTTACACTTTCATCGGCATTGACACTTATTTTAACGCCTTCGCCCAAGTTATACTGCGCATTGTTTTCGGGCTCTGCAAGAGAAACCTCGGGATTTGAAGGCTCATATTCCATATCAGTAAGAGAATTGGCATAAAGCTCAATATTTGCATAGCCGGAAGCGTCAAGCTCTGCGCTGTCTGTGCTGTCCGTGGGGTCAAGACCGTTTTCAAGCTCCCAGCTGTCGGCAATGCCGTCCTTGTCCTTGTCAAAATCGGCAGGTCTGTGTACCTCCTCCGTGTAGGGCAGTCCGCCGACTTCCTCGTGCCTGTTTGCAAAGTATCCCGTGTTGTCCTTCACAGACTGCACTATGCGCGCGTCCAGGGCGTCCCGCTCGGGAAGCACCGCGCCCGCTCTTGCAAGCACAAGCTCATAGGCCTCCTCGGGCGTGTCGGTATGCAGGTTTTCGCTCCTTGTGCCCTCCATTTCAAATTCCTTGTCCACAATGGTGGTGAAGGGACGGCTTTCATCGGAGATATAGATTCCCTTGCTGTTGTCCTCCGTAACCTCCTTGCTGCCCTCGAGCACATTGCCGTTTACATAGAACCAGCCGGGCTTATCCTTTTCACCGCAGTCAAACAGTCTTGAAGCGACATTCGTTCTTGTGCCGGGGCCGGGCTTCATATAGTTGAACACATAGTTGCTCTCGGCTCTGCCGCCGCCGTAGCCGGTATTGAAGCCCCAGTTGTAAATCACATTATTTCTGAAATCAAAGTGCGCTATATGGTCATTGTCGTCAGCCTCCACGTTGCCTCCGCCGAAGCGCGGATTTCTGGAGGTATGGCTTGCGTAGAGATTGTGATGATATGTGGCGTTCACACCGCCCGTTATGGCGCCGTAGCCGTGTCTGCCCTTGGTATGCCCGGACATGGTGAGGCTCTCGGCTATTATAGACCACTGAACGGTCATATTTTCCGCTCTGTAGAGCGACATTGTTTCATCCGTAGACCACGAGCATGAAAGGTGATCTATCATTATATCGCGCATGGCTCTGCCCCAGATTGAGTCCATGGAATCGCCCGAAAGCACATTTTCTGCGCCGGGTCTGAAGCGGAGATAGCGCATGATAACATTCTGCGAATTGCTTAGATTGGTTTCAAAGCCGTATATCGTTATTCCGTCCGCAGGAGCGGTCTGTCCCAGAACGGTTATATTTTTTCTGTTGGTGACAAGAAGCCTTGATCTGAGCCTTATAACACCGCTCACATCAAATACGACTATCCTGTTGTCCTCGCTCAAGGCGTCCCTCAGAGAGCCCTTTATAGGCTCCTCCTCATCGGGTATATAGTCGGCAAGAGTGGTAACAACATACACCTCTCCGCCTCGTCCGCCCGTGGTATATTTTCCGCCGCCCTCTGCGCCCGGAAATGCGGGAAGCCTGCCCTCCGAAGCAAAAATATTGATAGGCGAAAGCGAAAGCGCCGCCGTAAGTAAAAATGCAATAAATCTTTTCATAAAAATACCTCCTCGAATGTGGGTCTGTAATTTAATTATAAGGTATAAGACGATGTTTTGCAATAAAAAAATACAATACAGCGGTCTTGTATTGCATTTGACTTTGTGGTATAATGGATGTAGGGATAGGCGAAAGCCTTGATCTCACAAAGAGATTCAATATAGCGGTTGTTCCTCACTTTACATAATTTTCAGGGATATGATGCCTATGAGATAGGATAAATGTTTTTGGGATTTTATGAAAGGGGGAAAAATATGACAAATGAAAGAATATTTGAAGCTGATATTATTCTTGCTCTTATGCCAGAATATATTGGTATTGATATTTCTGATAATACTCATATTAAAATAACCGCTTTCAGAAGAACCAAAATGTACTGACCCCAAAAAGTTAGACAAAAAACTAATTAAGCGACTACAAAGGATTGAAGCCTGTATTGCACG
>CANROO010000064.1 GCA_947632235.1 uncultured Clostridia bacterium | reverse complement strand
CATATACTTTTGTTTTTAGGGATTGGGGACAGTCCCTCTGCTTATTGATTTTTAGCTAGATTTAAAGCTTACACATCACTGTTCAAGAGAGCTATTTGTTCAACTTAGGGACAGTCCCCGCAACACCGTTCAGTATTTCCTGTTGTTCACTTTAGGTCAGCGCTTTCGGAACTCAAAACCTCTACCCTTGCCTGTAGGGGCGAGCATTGCTCGCCCGCTTTTCAAGCTTCTGCACAATCGTTCATACGGGCGTGCTGCACGCCCGTACAAATTATCGCTTAACAACGCAAAAGTAATCCGAATACATTACTCTGCGGGAACGGTCACTTCGTCTGCGTAAACGAACTTACCGCTTTCAACCTTCTTTATAACGGCTGCCTTTGTGGGGTTGCCGTTTTCGTCAAACTTAACGGGACCCGTAACGCCTGTGAAGTCGATCTGCGCAATGGCGTCTCTTATAGCCACGGGGTCGGTTGAGCCTGCAGCCTCTATAGCGTCGCAAGCGAGCATATAAGCGTCGTATGCAAGAGCTGTAACGCCTGCGGGGTCGTTGCCGTTGTTGTTGTTTCTGTAGTTAGTTACAAATTCCTTTGTAAGAGGAGTGAGGTCTGCGTCTGCATCGAAGAATGCCGAGAACTCTACGCCCTCTGCCTCTGCGCCAGCTACATCCAGAAATTCCTGTACCTCATATGTATCGCCGCCGAGCATGGGAACCGTAACGCCTGCCTGCTTAGCCTGCTTGATGAACATAGCTGCCTCTGTGAAGTTACCGGGAACGAAGAATACATCGGGGTTCTGTGACTTAAGACTTGTGATCTGAGCGTTGAAGTCCTGGTCGCCTGTCTGATAAGCCTGCTCGTAAACAGTACCGCCGAGCTTCTCAAATTCTTCCTTGAAATACTGCGCAAGACCTACAGAATAGTCATTGCCCTGCTCCGTTGTAACCGCCGCCGTCTTTGCGCCGAGAGTGTTGTAAGCATAGTTAGCCATTACGCTGCCCTGATAGGGATCTATGAAGCAAACTCTGAAATAGTTGTCGTTGCCCTCTGTAACGGCAGGATTTGTACAGCTTACGCCTATTGCGGGCACATTGCCGTTTCTTACAACATCATAGGCTCCGAGAGAAGGAGTTGAAGAGTAGGAACCGAGTATAACTGAAACCTGATCCTCTTCTATAAGCTTTGTAGCGGCATTTGCAGCCTCTACCTTATCCGACTTGTTGTCAGCCTTTACTATTTCTATTGTGTATTCCTTACCGCCTACATTTACCGTAGGTCTTTCGCTCTGAGCGATCTCAAAGCCCTCTATCTCCATTGCGCCGCCTGCCGCCATACCGCCTGTGATAGGCTCCAGAGCGCCTATTTTGACAACATCGCCCGAAGCCGCCGAGCCTTCGCCCTCCGCCTCTGCGCCGCTGCCTCCGCAGCCTGTAAGCATAGCCGTTGCAGCCATGGCAAGTACCAGAGCGGCTGCCGTAATTTTCTTTTTCATGAAAAAAGACCTCCTTGCATTATTTATTTTGTTGTTATAAAATATTTAAGGACACGGTCGTTTTCCGTGTCCTCTTTGACACTCATTATTATAAATTCAGAGTAAAAATTTGTCAATAGAAAAGTAAAATTTTATTCTGTTAAAATGCGTATTTGTTAAAAACCACGAAATAAAGAGGCAAAGCGACTATAGGCTAAGACATTTTTATGTCGCGGAGGGGCGTGGGGTGAGCAGAATGCACAAATTTAAGTCTCTGTTTTTTCAATATATGTTTAAATTTTAGAAATCCGCCTCCGCTTTTCCTGCAAAATCGACATTCCCGCAGACCGTTTTAAGCCGTTCCGAGCAAAAAAAATGAAGCCCGAGCTTTCATTTTATGCACAAATTCCGTATTTTCAGCGCTTTACAAATTTGTTACACTTAAAAACAAAAACTTAATTTTAAAATTGTTGTATATTTCGACTTTTTGTAGTATAATGATTATTGTGTTTGTCATGAATTTATCAATATTTTGTCAGGGCGGACATATGATTTATCGTGGTTAAGGCTCGTACAGCCTTATTATAGATAAGTTTAAAAAGTATTTTTTAAGCAACATTTTAAGTAACATTTTTTAAGGAGGTCATTATGGAAAAGAAATCGGTTCATGCTTTCAACGGTACGGCTGAGCAGGAGGAACAGCTTAAGGCTGTCATAAGGGAACACCATGACCAGCCCGGCGGACTTATGCCCGTGCTCCAGGGCGCTCAGGAAATTTACGGTTACCTGCCCTACGAGGTACAGAGCATGATAGCGGAAGGACTTGGTATATCTCTCTCGGAGGTGTACGGCGTAGCTACATTTTACTCACAGTTTTCTCTCACTCCCAAGGGCGAGAACAGAATAAGCGTGTGTCTTGGTACGGCTTGCTATGTAAAGGGAGCCGACAAGATATTAGAAGCAATAGAGCAAAAGCTCGGCATAAAGAGCGGAGAATGCACGGAAGACGGCATGTTCTCGCTTGATTCAACTCGCTGTGTGGGCGCATGCGGACTTGCTCCCGTAATGATGGTAAACGATGAGGTATACGGCAGAATGACGCCCGAAAAGGTAGATGAGGTGCTTGCAAAGTATATGAATAACGATAAGGCAGGTGAGGCTCAATGATGACTATAGAACAGCTCAATGAAATAAGAGAATCCAAAAGAGAGCTTGTAATGGTTCGTAAGCTCATAAAGGAGGAGGGCGAAAAGCTCGCCGAAAAGACAGGCTACAGAAAGCAGGTGCTCATATGCGGAGGTACGGGCTGTACTTCGTCGGGCTCTCACAAGGTTGTGGACACACTCGAAGCCTCGCTTAAAAAGCACGGACTTGAAGATGAGATACTTGTTGTAAAGACAGGCTGTTTCGGTCTTTGCGCTTTGGGTCCCATAATGATAGTTTATCCCGAGGGCTGTTTCTACAGCCAGATGACTCCCGAGCATGTGGAAAGAATAGTTGAGGAGCATCTCAGGGACGGCAATGTTGTAAAGGAATATCTCTATCAGGAGACGGTTCACTCCGACGGCAGCATACTCTCTCTGAACGAAACCAATTTCTATAAGAAGCAGATGAGAGTTGCGCTGAGAAACTGCGGCGTTATAGATCCCGAGCAGATAGAGGAATATATAGCAGTCGACGGCTATCAGGCTCTTGCCAAGGCAGTCACACAGATGACGGGCGACGAGGTAATAGACGAGGTGCTTAAGTCGGGACTGCGCGGAAGAGGCGGCGGAGGCTTCCCCACGGGCAAGAAGTGGGCTTTTGCCAAGGCTGCCGAGGGCGACATAAAGTATGTGTGCTGTAATGCCGACGAGGGCGATCCCGGTGCATTCATGGACAGATCCATACTTGAAGGCGACCCCCACTGCGTAATAGAGGCTATGGCTATAGCGGGCTACAGCATTGGCGCGCAGAAGGGCTATGTATATGTAAGAGCAGAATACCCCATAGCCGTTAAAAGGCTTCAGATAGCAGTTGACCAAGCTAAGGAATACGGACTTTTGGGCGAGCATATATTCGGCACGGATTTTTCATTTGACATAGAGATAAGACTTGGCGCAGGCGCATTTGTATGCGGTGAGGAAACCGCTCTTATGACATCCATAGAGGGACACAGAGGCGAGCCTCGTCCGCGTCCTCCCTTCCCCGCTGTGAAGGGTCTTTTCGGAAAGCCTACCATACTTAACAATGTAGAAACAAACGCAAACATAGCTCAGATCATATTAAAAGGCTCCGAGTGGTACAGCAGTATAGGCACGGAGGGTTCAAAGGGTACAAAGGTATTCGCCCTCGGCGGAAAGATAACAAATGTCGGTCTTGTGGAGATACCCATGGGTACTACTCTCCGCGAGATAGTTGAGGAAATAGGCGGCGGCATACCCAACGGCAAGAAGTTCAAGGCTGCCCAGACGGGCGGACCCTCGGGCGGATGTATACCCGCGGAGCACATAGATACGCCTATAGACTACGACAGCCTTATAGCTCTCGGCTCCATGATGGGCTCGGGTGGACTTATAATTCTCGATGAGGACACCTGTATGGTGGATATTTCAAAGTTCTACCTTGACTTCACCGTTGACGAGTCCTGCGGAAAGTGTACGCCCTGCCGTATAGGCACCAGAAGGCTCATACAGCTTCTTGAAAAGATAACATCCGGAAAGGGCGAGCTCGAGGACCTTGAAAAGATAGAGGAGCTTGCTATGCATATGAAGTCATCCTCGCTCTGCGCTCTGGGTCAGTCGGCTCCCAACCCCGTGCTCTCTACAATGAGATACTTCAAGGACGAATATCTTGCCCACATAAACGACAAGAAGTGTCCTGCGGGCGTATGCAAGTCGCTCCTGCACTACGAGATAGATGCCGACAAGTGCAAGGGCTGTACTCTCTGCGCAAGAAACTGCCCCGCAAACGCTATCACGGGCAAGGTGAGAGAGGCTCATGTTATAGATCAGACCAAGTGTATAAAGTGCGGCGTATGTATGCAGAACTGTAAGTTCGGCGCAATAGAAAAGAAGTAAGGAGGGTGCTAAAATGGAAAATACAGTAAGCTTAAAAATAAACGGTATTCCCGTAACAGTGCCTGAAGGCTACACTATTTTGCAGGCTGCAAAGCAAGCTAATATAGAAATACCCACGCTCTGCTATCTTAAGGATGTAAACTGCATAGGCGCGTGCAGAGTGTGCGTTGTTGAAATAAAGGGCAGGAGAGGACTTGTTGCTTCATGCGTTTATCCCGCCGAGGAGGGCATGGAGGTGCTCACAAACACTCCCGCTGTAAGAAAATCTAGAAAGACAACGCTTGAACTCATACTTTCAAGCCACAACAAGAAATGTCTTTCATGCCCCAAGAATAACCACTGCGAGCTTCAGAAGCTCTCTCTTGAATACAATGTGGACGAGGACAGATTTTCGGGCGACGAGGAGTTCCCCGAGGTCGACGACAAGTCACCTTATATCATAAGGGACAACAGCAAGTGTATAAAGTGTATGCGCTGTGTTGCCGCTTGTAAAAATCTGCAGTCTGTTTCCGTAATAGGCGCCATAAGAAGAGGCTACAATGTGCATGTGGGCTGTGCCTTTGAGGAGAGCTTGAACGACGCTCCCTGCGTTGGCTGCGGTCAGTGCGTGGTTGCCTGCCCCGTAGGCGCTCTTACCGAAAAGAGCCAGACCGACAAGGTTTGGGACGCTATAGCAGACCCCGACAAGAAGGTAGTGCTCTTCACAGCGCCCTCTATAAGGGCAACTCTGGGCGAGTGCTTCGATATGGCTCCCGGCACAGATGTGGAGGGCAAAATGGTGGCTGCGGCAAGAAGACTCGGCGTAGACAAGGTGTTCAATATGAACTTCACTGCCGACCTCACAATTATGGAAGAGGCTCACGAATTTGTGGAAAGAGTTAAAAACGGAGGCACGCTGCCCATGTTTACATCCTGCTGTCCGGGCTGGGTCAAGTTCCTCGAGCATTACTATCCCGAGTTCATACCCAATGTGTCCAGCTGTAAATCGCCTCAGCAGATGTTCGGCGCAGTTTTGAAGAGCTACTACTGCGAGAAGGAGGGCATAGACCCCAAGGATCTCTTTGTAGTGAGCATAATACCCTGTACCGCAAAGAAATTTGAGGTGACAAGAGAGGAGCAGTTTGCTCTCGGTATGCCCGATGTGGATGTATCTCTCACCACAAGAGAGCTTGGCTCCATGATAAAGGAAGCGGGCATAATGTTTACGGGTCTTGAGGACGAGAAGTTTGACGATCCCTTTGAGCTTGCAAGCGGCGGCGGCGAGATATTCGGCGCTACAGGCGGTGTTATGGAGGCTGCTCTGAGAACGGCTGCCCATATTCTTGACGAAAGCCTCGAGGTGACAGATTTTACAGAGGTAAGAGGTCAGAAGGGCGTTAAGGAGGCTACCTACACCGTAGGCGGAGTGAAGGTAAATGTTGCCGTTGCTTCGGGTCTTGCAAACGCAAGAAGAGTGATAGAGGACATAAAGAGCGGCAAGAAGGACTATCAGTTCGTAGAGGTCATGGCTTGTCCGGGCGGCTGCATAAACGGCGGCGGTCAGCCTATACAGAGCGACAGCGTAAGGAACAATGTCGACCTTAAGGCTTTGCGCTCGGAGGTGCTCTATACATCCGATAAGAACAACAGCATAAGAAAATCGCACGAAAGCCCCGTTATAAAGACGGTCTACGGCGAGTACTTCGGTACGCCCGGCTCGGAGAAGGCGCATAAACTCCTCCACACCACTTATGTTAACAGGAAGAAATAATAAATAATGATGCCCCCGGCAAAACGCCCGGGGGTTTTTGCTTGCGTAATATATTCTCCTCAACTTATTTTTTTCTTTATATACCCTCTCTTTTATGTTATAATCAATATATCAACAACGGGAGGTATAAAATGCTCAAGGAAATACTTTTACAGGCGGAGAAGCCTGCGCGATATATAGGAAACGAAATAAACATGGTGAAAAAGGACCCAAAAAAGGCGGACATAAGGATAGCCTTCTGCTTTCCCGATGTTTACGAGGTGGGCATGAGCCATCTGGGGCTCCAGATACTCTATTATTTTCTGAACAGGCGCGATGACACCTACTGCGAGCGCTGTTTTGCCGTGTGGCATGACATGGAGAAGCTCATGAGAGAAAACGGCATACCGCTCTTTGCGCTTGAAACGGGCGATCCCATAAGGGACTTTGACTTTGCCGCCTTCACTCTGCAATACGAGATGAGCTACACCAACATCATAAATATGCTGGATATGGCAGGCATACCCATATGGTCAAAGGACAGAGGCGAAGACGCTCCGCTTGTGATAGCCGGCGGTCCCTGCGCCTACAATCCCGAGCCCCTTGCGGAAATTGTGGACATTTTCTACATAGGCGAGGGCGAGGTGAGCTATGACGAATTTCTGGACATATATGCCGAAAATAAGAAAAACGGCGGTACAAAGCAGGACTTTCTGGAGAAATGCCTTAAAATAGAAGGAATATACGTCCCAAAATTTTATGATGTGACTTACAAGGAAAACGGCGAGATAGCCTCGTTTGAGCCCAATCACCCGGACGCGCCGAGGGTAATAAAAAAGGTGATAGTGAAGGATATGGACGATGTGTTCTATCCCGACAAACAGCTTGTACCTCTCATAGAAACTGTACACGACAGAGTGACGCTCGAGGTCTTCAGGGGCTGTATAAGGGGCTGCCGTTTCTGTCAGGCAGGCTATGTTTACAGACCCGTGAGAGAAAAAAGCTGTGACAGGCTCACGGAGCTTGCGGACAAGCTTCTCAAAAATTCGGGACACGAGGAGATAAGCCTCATAAGCCTTTCAACGGGCGACTACAGGAGCTTTAAGGAGCTTGCGGACAAGCTCATAGAGAGCTATTCAAAGGACAGCGTGAGTATTTCACTGCCCTCTCTCAGGATAGACGCCTTTTCTCTCGACCTTATGGAAAGAGTACAGGCTGTGCGGAAATCGGGACTTACATTTGCGCCCGAGGCAGGCACTCAGAGATTGAGGGATGTCATAAACAAGGGCATAACGGAGGAGGAGATATTAAACGGCTGTGCCCTCGCCTTTGCCGGAGGCTGGAACAGAGTGAAGCTCTACTTCATGACGGGACTGCCTACGGAGACCGATGACGACCTAATGGGCATAGTAAGGCTCTCCGAGGCCATAGTTGACAAATACTTTGAAATTCCCAAGGAGGACAGAAAGGGACGGCCCGTTTCCGTAACGGTCAGCTCTGCCTGCTTCGTGCCTAAGCCCTTCACTCCGTTTCAGTGGTGCGCTCAGTCCACAATAGACGAGTTCACGAGAAAACAGCGCCTTGTCAAAACAAGCATGACAAGAAAACAGGTGAAATACAACTACCATGAACCGCATCTGAGCTCTCTTGAGGGCGTTATGGCAAGGGGCGACAGGCGGGTCGGCAAGGTTATATACAGGGCCTGGGAGCTTGGCGCAAAGTTTGACAGCTGGAGCGAGCTCTTCAGCTATGATGCCTGGGTGCAGGCATTCAGGGACACGGGTATTTCGCCCGAATTTTACGCCAACAGAGAGAGAAGCTACGATGAAATACTGCCCTGGGATCATATATCAATAGGCATAGACAAGAGCTTCTTTATAAATGAAGCCGAAAAAGCAAAGGCAGGCGAGGTGACCCCCAACTGCCGTAAGCAATGCTCTCACTGCGGAGCGGCGCGTTTCGGAGGAGGTGTGTGCTTTGAATAACGAGGGCGTTAACAGCAACATAAAATACAGGCTTGAATTTTCAAAGACCGACAGAATGATATACATAGGGCATCTCGACCTTCTTAAGCTCTTCCACAGGATAATAAGGCGCGCAGGCATACCCATAGCCTATTCCTGCGGTTTCAATCCCCATCAGCTCACCACCTTCGCAGTGCCTCTGGCTCTGGGCATAAGCAGTGTGGGCGAGGTGCTGGACATACAGCTTAAAGAAAAAATGAACTGCGCCGAATTGACCGAAAGGCTCAATAATGCCCTTCCCGAGGGTATTGAGATACTGCAGAGCATAGAGCTCGAAGGCACTGCGGACAACTGCGCCTCGGCTCTGAGATATGCCGACTACTGCGTTATGCTGGACGGTAAGTTCGAAGGCATAGAAAAGACCGTTGACGACATTCTTTCCGCGGATGAGATAAGCATTGAACGCACGGTAAAGAAAAAGACCAAAACCATAAATATGCGCCCTCTCATAAGGAGCATAATATGCGACAATGACGGAGAAAACACGGAGCTTTATATAAACATAGCCACGGGAAGCCAAGGAAATCTCAAAATAGACGTGCTTCTGGAATATATCTGCACAAGGCTCGGAAGAGAATTTTGCTTTGAAAAAACGGATATATTGAGAGGCACTATGTACACGGAATACAAGGGGGAGCTTTTGCCGTTATGTCTGGAAGAAGAATTTATGTAGACTGCCGTTCGCCCTTTTACAGGGCCGCCTACACCGAGGACGGCAGGCTGAGCGAGCTTATACTTGAGGATAAGCACAACACCGTTCTGCCCGGGAATATATACGCCGGCAGGATAGAAAGAATACTGCCCTCGGGCTTTGCCTTTGTGGACATAGGCGAAAAAGAGCCCGTGTTCTTACAGCTCGGCAGGGACAACACCATAAGAGGACACAGGGCGAAGGGAAACGAAGAGTTCCCCGTTCAGGTGATAAAGGAGGGCTATGATGAAAAACGCGCCGTTGTGTCCGCCGACATAAGCCGAAGCGGAAAATACTGCGTTGTTATAGATGACGGAAAGAAAAGCATAGGCGTTTCAGCCAAGATAACCGACAGCGAAAAAAGGGAAGAGCTCTCGGACTGCGTGAGGGATATTTCGGATAAATACAGCATAGTAGTACGCACGGCAGGCAGGGACGCCGGGCCCTCCGCCGTAAAGGAGGAGGCCGAGGCCATATGCGCCGAAATGGATGAAATGCTCCAAAAAGCGGAATATACCAGAGCGCCCGCTCTCTTGTACAGAGAGGACAGCCCTCTTTTCAGACTGCTCAGGGATATAGGCGGAGAGGACTGCACTGTCGTTGTAAACGATGAGCACGACTGTCAAAAAATAAAGGAGCGCTATTCCGATACGGAGCTTTACACGGGCGAGCTTCCTTTATTTATGAACTTCGGCATAGAAAAAGAGGTAAACGAGCTTTTTTGCAGAAAGATATGGCTTAAAAGCGGCGGCTATATAGTAATAGACGAGACCGAGGCAATGACCGTTATAGATGTGAACAGCGGAAAAGCACAAAAGGTCGGCAGGCTTTTCAATATAAACTGCGAGGCGGCTAAGGAGGCCGCAAGACAGATAAGGCTCAGAAATCTGAGCGGTATGATAATAATAGACTTTATAAACATGCAGTCAAGGGAGGAAAAGGAAAAGCTCTATTTTCTGCTCAAGGACGAGCTTAAAAAAGACAGGGTGCGCTCCCATATAGTGGGAATGACGGAGCTCGGACTTATGCAGATCACAAGGCAGAAGATAAGAGAACCGCTGAGCAGATATATCTACCGCCCCTGCCCCATGTGCGGAGGTCTGGGCGCAATAAAGGAAAAGGAGCTTGTGGCGGACGACATAATATCCCACATCATAAACATACTTTCAACGGGCTTTTACAATGAAATAACGCTCTCAGCCAACCCTCGGATACTTGAAACGGCGCGCCCCGCGCTGGAGGCTCTCGAGAGAAAATACAACGCAAAAATACGGCTGAAAAGCATAAGCACGAGCCGTTTTGATTGGTTCGAAACAGAGAAAAGTCGAATTTAAGGCAGTTTTACTTGACAAGTAACAAAAAAAGTAATAAAATAAGTATGTAGCATTAAGGACATATGTATATGTGCATTATTACATATGCCCTTTACTCAAGTTTAAAGTAATCAGAAATTCAATCCTTAATTAGCTGCTAAGGATTGGTTTCTGCTTTACTTTATTTGTATGTAAAAATAAATATCCCCCTCGGGATATATGAACTTTGACAATTAAATAGGAGGTGTTCAGACTGGATACGTTAACTTTGATTTGGTTAGGTATCGTCATTGCTTCCGCTTTGATTTCATTGATAATAGGTATATTTATAGGTAAATATATCAGGAAAAAATTTGCCGAGGCTGAAATAGGCTCTGCCGAAAGAGAAGCCGAAAGCATTAAGCTTGAAGCCAGAAAGGCCGCCGAGGCTGCCAAGAAGGAAATACTTCTTGAGGCCAAGGAGGAAGCGCTCAAGACAAAGAATGAAGTTGAAAAGGAATGTAAGGACAGAAAAAATGAGGTACAGCGCCTTGAAAAAAGGATCACTCAGAAAGAAGACGCCATAGACAAAAAGACCGCCTCTCTCGAAAAGAAGGAGGAACAGCTCAACTCAAAGCTGGAATCCGCCGAGCAGAAGCACAGAGAGATAGAAGCTCTCAGGGAAAAACAGCTCAAGGAGCTTGAGAGAATATCGGGTCTTACAACAGAGGAGGCCAAGGAATATATCCTCGAAAGCGTCAAGGATGATGTGAAGCACGAAACTGCTGTGATCATCAAGGAAATGGAAGCCAATGCAAAGGCAGAGGCGTACAAGAATGCGAAGGAAATTATTGCCGATGCGATTCAGCGCTGTGCGGCAGACCATGTTGCAGAAACAACTGTGTCGGTGGTAACTCTGCCTAACGATGAAATGAAGGGCAGAATAATAGGACGAGAGGGAAGAAACATAAGAACTCTCGAGCAATTAACAGGCATTAACTTTATTATCGATGATACACCGGAGGCTGTCATATTGTCGGGCTTCGGAGCTCTCAAGCGCGAGATAGCGCGTATAGCTCTTGAAAAGCTCATAATAGACGGCAGAGTTCATCCGGGAAGAATAGAGGAAATGGTTGACAAGGCCAGGACGGAAGTCGAGGCCGCTATAAAGGAAGCAGGAGATAATGCGACATTTGAAACAGGTGTTCATGGTCTCCATCCCGAATTGGTTCGTCTTTTAGGTAAGATGAAATACAGAACAAGTTATGGACAAAATGTACTGCAGCATTCCATAGAGGTTTCCCATTTATGCGGTGTCATGGCTGCGGAGCTCGGCGAGGATGTTACTCTTGCCAAAAGAGCAGGTCTGCTTCATGACATAGGCAAAGCTATCGATCAGGATATGGAAGGGACCCATATCGAGCTTGGAGCTGCGCTGTGCAGAAAGTATAAGGAGTCGGCTACAGTCATTAATGCTGTTGAGGCGCATCACGGAGATGTCGAGCCCAAGAGCATCATTGCTGTATTGGTGCAGGCTGCCGATGCTATTTCTGCTGCCAGACCGGGAGCCAGAAGCGAAACTCTTGAAACATATATTAAGCGTTTGCAGTCCCTTGAGGGCATTGCAGACTCATTCAGCGGAGTTGAAAAATCGTTCGCAATTCAAGCAGGCCGTGAATTGCGGGTTATGATAGTACCTGAAAAGGTATCTGATGATGATATGGTTTTGATGGCAAGAGATATTGCCAAGAAGATCGAAAATGAGCTCGAGTATCCGGGCAACATCAAAGTAAATCTCATAAGAGAAACCAGGGCGGTCGAATACGCCAAATCTTCTAAAGCCAATTAATATTAAAAGGAAGCCGAAAAATATCGGCTTCTTTTTTTGCTTGTTGATGAAATGCGTCCCTCGGCTTTTTGGCTTCGTATCGGCAGCTTCAAGGTAACTCCGGTGCGGGGACTGTCATTGCACCGCAAAAACATATGCAGACAGCCAAAGGCTGGTTTTCGGCGAAGTCGAAAATGCTGACCGAGCGTGGCCGTTTTGTTGCATTTAACGGCACTGTACAAGCTTTATAGAGCAAAGAGCTTTATATCCGCCGGGGCTGTCCATTATGTTATCCTCTCGTTTTGGGGACAGTCCCTGTGCTCGTTTACCTTTATATAAATACACGCCTTAAACATCACCGTAAAGGACGGCTTTTTGCTCATTTTAGGGACAGTCCCCGCTTGTTGGCTTCGTATCGGCAGCCTCACGGTAACTCCGGTGCGGGGACTGTCCCGAAATTATTGTTGTCGGCTTTTGCTTGTGTAGTTTTCTTGCTGAAAACAGTCAATAGGGTTTGTATCCGCCGGGACTGTCCCCAATACTTTCATACAACAAGATATTTTACCGACACTCAGAAGTAAGCCGAAAAATCGGCTTCTTTTTTTCTCCTTGACATTTTTTTATAAATATGTTATATTCAATTTAATGTATTTCCGCTGTGAAAAGGACATCTTTAAGCCCTCCGTTGTTACATTCAGAGAGTCTGCCGTTTGGTGCGAGGCAGTCAGCAGGCGCAGGGTCATCTACAGCCTTGGAGCGGAAAGGGGCGGACCCCTTACAGTCCGAAGAGGCAGATATTTTTCTGTGAATTAAGGTGGTAACACGGGTATTCTCGTCCTTTGGTGAGAATATCCTTTTTTTGTTCACGGCATAAAAAACAGGAGGTTTATCATGACAATTTTTGACGAATTAAAGGCAAGAGGTCTTCTTGCGCAGTTGACCGATGAAAAGGAGATAAAGGAGCTCATAAACGCAGGCAAGGCTACATTTTATATAGGCTTTGACCCCACTGCGGACAGTCTGCATGTGGGGCACTTCATGGCGCTTTGTCTTATGAAAAGGCTCCAGATGGCAGGCAACAAGCCCATAGCCCTTATAGGAGGCGGTACGGCTATGGTCGGCGATCCCTCGGGAAGAACGGATATGCGCCAAATGATGACAAAGGAAACAATACAGCACAATGCTGACTGCTTCAAAAAGCAGATGTCACGCTTTATAGATTTTTCGGACGGCAAGGCCATGCTTGTAAACAATGCCGACTGGCTTCTGGATCTCAACTATGTGGAGCTTTTAAGGGATGTAGGTGCGCATTTCAGCGTAAACAGAATGCTTACGGCGGAGTGCTACAAGCAGAGGATGGAGAAGGGACTTTCCTTCCTCGAATTCAACTACATGATAATGCAGAGCTACGATTTCTATGAGCTCTACAGAAAATACGGCTGTAACATGCAGTTCGGAGGCGACGACCAGTGGAGCAATATGCTCGGCGGTACGG
>CANROO010000063.1 GCA_947632235.1 uncultured Clostridia bacterium | reverse complement strand
TACACGCCCACGGCGGAGGAAAAGGATATTGCCGTCACAGCCTGCAGGGAGCTGGGGCTTGACTTCGGCGGCGCGGATATTCTCTTTTCGGATAGAGGTCCTCTTTTGTGCGAGGTCAATTCCAATGCCCACTTCAAAAATATATACGACTGCACGGGCATAAATACCGCGGAATATATATGCGGATATGTAGAAAAATGCGTAAAATAAAAACCGGGCGTGCAATGCACGCCCCTACAAACCACTATGTGAGCTAATCACTCGTAGGGGCGAGCATTGCTCGCCCGCAAAATTTCATACAATAAGGTGTTTATCGACACACAGAAACGGGTCAAAAACCCGTTTTTATTTTATTGTTCAAAATATTTCTCTATTGCCTGACCTATCTTAAGCGCCAGCTCCCTTTGTCCGCTTTCGCTTATAAGATAAGCGTATTCCTCGGGGTTTGACATATATCCTGTTTCTATAAGCACCGCAGGACAAGCCGAAACTCTTGTGAGCGCCAGATTGTTCTTTTCATAGGGCGCGCCCATGCTTTGGCTTATCTTCTCCACGAATGCCGTTGCAGAATCGTAAGTGTAGAGGTCGAGAGTGCCTTTCAGGGCTCCGAAGTTCTCCCATTCGTTTCGGGAGTTGCAGTGAACGGATACCGAAATGTCGGGCATTTCCTCGTTTATTACAGCCGTTCTTGTGCCGAGGGCAACATATGTGTCATCCTTTCTTGTGAGTATTACCTCCGCGCCCTTGCTTTCAAGGTAGTCCTTGAGGTAATTCGTTATGTTGAGCGTTACAGTCTTTTCATATATATTTCCCAGACCGAGCGTTCCCGCGTCTTCTCCGCCGTGGCCTGCGTCAAGCACTATTTTTGCGCCCTTTAGAGAGCCCTTTTCAACGGCGGATTTTTCGTTGAATATTATTCTCATTTTTCCCTCTTCAAAAACGGGCTTGTAGCCTATGTATTTTCCGGGCTCATTGAAGTACAGAGTGTATGCAGGGCTCGCCTTTGCGCCGAAGCTCTCGCGCTTTATGCCCTTGAATACCGAGGGGTCGGGGTTTGCAAGCTCACCGCCCGTTGAATCATAGAGTATTATCTTTATGCCGTCGGGCATGAGGGCTATGGCGTATTCCGCTGCCCTGTCCATATTGAACACAAGCTCATTGTTGGCATATTCAAGCGATCTTATGTTGTTTGTGCCGTAGGTCCTGTCGCTTTTGTCAACTGCGCTCTTGTAGAGATAGGCATAGTTGGCGGTCCTGTAGTACTCCGAATTTTCGCCCGTTATGTACACGAGAGTGCCCTTTACATAGGGTGTTATAAGGTCATCGTTGGCCTCATCGGGCCTTGAACGCACCGTGGGATTATCCATATTCACCTCGCCTACGAATGTTACAGGCTTGAAATCGTCCGTATATGCTTCCGATGCCGCGGAGCTCTTTCTGTTTATGGTATAGCTCTTTTTGCTTGTAGTGTTGTCAAAGCTGAACACATTTGCACCCTCGTGCAGGGCAACATAACAGCTGAAAAAGCCGTCCCTTGTGACATCTATCTTTTTTCCGTTAATGTAGAGAGGGTATGCGGGGTCGCAATAGCCGGCAAGGCTGTATGCCTCCGCAGTTGTTGTCATATTGTCCGTGACATAGTTCATTTTTATTTCGGCGCTTACCCTTGTACCGAACAAAAGCGTAAACAAAAGCGCCGTTAAAAGCATTGTTTTTTTCATTTCTTTTCTCCTTTATATTGACCGTTATTCGGCTGTACCCGTTCCCACAAGCGTTACCTGCCGTCTGGGCAGATATGTGCTTGTGTTCACCTTTACGGTGTCCTTGAGCACGCCGTTTTCGTATATCTCCTTGTAAAGCTCATATACACAGCCGTTTCTTGCTGTCACATCCACCTTTTTTGTGCCCTCGGGAAGAGAGGGATCGTTCTTTGTTATAGGCTCCCCGGGCTTTCTTTCCTCTATGAATTTGTTGTAAAATCTGAGCGTTCTGCCGGGATTGTGTATTTCCTTGCCGTATATGTTCACAACTACATTTGAAGATGTGAGATACGATTCTATGTATATGGCACAGCCCGTGTCGTTTACAAATCTCAGATCCTTGTAATCTCCCGCAAGCGTTGCGTCAAAGCCGTAGTCGGCATAGCCGACCTTCATGGAATGGTTGTATCTCTGCGTTATCTTCACCTCGGCATTGAGAAGCGCCATATACAGCGCGCTTGATACCTGACACATTCCTCCGCCTATGCTGTCCTCTATCTTGCCGTTTACTATCGTGCCTGCGCTTGCCCAGCCGTTGGCCTCGGTGCAGGGGTTGAAGTGGGCGTTCGTGGAAAATTCCTCGTTGGGATATACCACGGATTCGTTTATCTTGGCACAGCCGTTTCTCAGGTTCTGTATCCTGTTGGCGTCACCGCCCGTGTATGGGCTTGAAAATGTGCCTATAATGCCCGTTATTCCCGTCACATCGGCATCCTTGTGCTTAGGCTGTGTCACCTTTATCTCAAAGGTGACCTCCTTTCCGAAGTCTCTGCTGTCTATAAGGGAATATACGTTGTTCAAAAGCGCTTCTTTGTCTATGGCATAGCCCGTCTTGGACGGCGTGACCGTGAACTGACCGTTCACCCTCTTAAGTCCTGCATCCTGCGCCGTCACATTTATTTCGTCCGCTATGGCGTTTATGTATGAGCGTATCTGCGCTTTGTTGCAGCTCATTACGGCAAAGTCCACATTTCCGCCTTCAAGCGCCTTGAATTCCCTGAACCAGCTCTCCGAGGAGGTATCCTTGCAGAAATCTGCAGCCTTTCTTGCCGCCGCAGGTATGTCGAACACTATGCCGAAGTCCTGATAGGTATAGCTGTAGGTATGCGTGCCGTCAGTGCTTTTTATTGTTATAACGGTGCCCTCGGTGTTGGTATCCACCGCAGAGCCTATTTTTTCGGATGCTTCCTCGTATGTAAGCCCCGACACATCTATATGGTCTATCGTTATGCCCTTTGATATGGTCTCGCTTGGGGGCGGTAAGGGTCTTTCCAGCAGCCATTGATAGTATCTGTCGGCAATGGGTCTTCTGAGCACACAGCCTGCTGCAAGCACAGCAATAAAAGCAAGCAGTATTCTTGCAAATATCTTGTTGAAATGATATAATCCCGTTCTGCGTTTACGCTTTTTTCTGCGATGTCTTTTTTTGGCAGGCGCCATAGCACATCACTCCTCTTTGCCTATAATATACTTATTCAAAGGATACGTTAAATATAATATCGCTCTGACCCAAAAGCATCTGTTTTTCGATATTGTCCGCAAGGGCGTCTATCTTCATACTGCCCTGTGCGGCGCCGGATTCCTTTATTTCCTTTTCTATGTCCTTGAGAGCGGATTTTATTTTGCTCTTGTCCACCTTTATGGCAGTCACAAGATATTCGGGTCTTTCCGAAAGCGCCTCGGCATTTTCTATCCTCTTAGCCTTGCTGCCGTTTCTGCCAAGCCTGTAAGCCTCCTCTATGGTATCGCTGAAGTCAAAGCTTGCGCCCAGGTCGGTGTAGGATACATCCTTGGAATAGGAGCCTGCCTGTATTGTGAAATATTTATCGAGTCTGGGGCCTGCATAGTCCTTTTCGGCTCTTTCAAGCGCCTGTTCCTTTGTGAGTCCGCCTATGTTCACTTCTTCTATATACACTCCGTCATATATCAGATCGCTGTCAAGCGCCTCATAAGCGGTGTCTATGGCCGAGTTAAGATTGCTCTTCAATGCAAACCTGACGCTCAGCACAGATGTTACGGCAAGTATCGCTATTCCTGCGCCGAGCACGGCATAGCCTGCCTTACCGCCTGTTTTTTTGGTACTGTCCTCTGTGGTTTGGGCTTCCGTTTTTATGTTTTTGTCAGCCTTCATTGTGCCTTCCTCCTACTGTATAAAGAATACGGATACCGAGCCGAGCACGAGCGCTGCAATGAGCAAAAGCGCAATTATGCCCGCTATCCTTCTTTTTGTTTCGGGTCTTAACCTCTTCCTTTTCATATATCTCATCTCCTGTTCTGTTGTCAGTCAAAAACATACTTTACCTTTTATATTGTAACAGACAAAAAATTTTTTTTCAACAATAATATGTTGACATACACCAAAAAAAAAATTACAATTTAATTACATAGATTACAGGGAGTGATAATGTGGCAATAATGCTGAGTGAAAATCAGAAAAAGGCTGTAATGTCAAAGGGAAAAAATATTCTTGTGAGTGCGGCGGCAGGCTCGGGCAAGACCTTTGTGCTCACAAGGAGAGTACTGGACAGGATAATAAACGAATACTGGGATATAAATGAATTTCTTATAGTTACATTTACAAGGGACGCCGCTTCGGAAATGCGCTCAAGGATAATAAAGGGACTGCGCGATGAGCTGGATACCGCGCGCTTATGCAATGATAAGAAGCTCTGCGCCCATATTGAAAAACAGATACTGCTGTCCGACAGCGCTCATATTTCCACCATAGACTCCTTCTGCGCCTATGTCATAAGGCAGAATTTCCACAAAACGCCCCTTGACCCCGGCTACAGGAGCATAACCGCTCCCGAGTCGGCAGCTCTTAAAAGGCAGGCTGTTGACGATGTGCTGGAGGAGCTTCTGCCAAAGGGCGGATATATACGCGATTTTTATAATACGTTCATAACCAAATCGGGCGACAGAGCCGTTGTTGAGATGATATACGCTCTTTACGAATTTGCCGACAATATGCCCTATCCCTACAGATGGCTCGGGGAATGTGCCGAAAAATACGCTCCCGAATCATTCAGGGATACCGTATGGCAGGAAATGTACGATGAATATACAAAAAAAAGCTTTGAAAAGGCGGAGAGGTTTATAAACGAGGCTTACGGCTATCTTAAGGACTACAGCCCGGGCGCCGTGCCTAAGAATATAAAGCGTCTTTCGGATGCCTATGACAGGCTTTATTCTCTTTATTCGGAGGGCAGATACGGCGAATACAAGGATGTGAGCCTGACTATGCGAAGCTATGTTTTAAAAAGCGAGGCAGAGCTCATGGCACAGCTTTCGCCCTTTGCCTTCGGCCATATTGAGGATATAGAGCTGTGCTGTAAGTCGGCACGGAGGATACTGCATGATATAAAGTCCTCGCCTCCTGCGGACGAGAGCCTTTCTCAGCTCATGTATGAAAAAATGCAGAGCAATGTACGCGCTCTTACGGAGCTTACCTCAGCCTTTATAAAGCGATACGGCGAGCTTAAGACGGAAAAACAGCTTGCGGACTTCAGCGACATTGCGCACTACTGCCTGAGCATACTCAGAAACGAGGACGGAAGCGCCTCGGATACGGCAAGGGAATACCGCTCCGCCTTCAAGGAAATAATAATAGACGAGTATCAGGACAGCAATTATCTTCAGGAGGAGATACTCACAGCCGTTTCCCGCTCGGAGGACGGGGAGGACAATATATTCATGGTGGGCGATGTAAAGCAGGCTATATACAGATTCAGAAAGGCAACGCCCAAGCTTTTTATGGAAAAATACAGAGCCTATTCCGAAAACGGAGAGGGCGAGCTCATACTGCTTTCCGAGAACTACCGCTCAAGACCTGCCGTCATAGATGCGTGCAACGCCGTTTTCAGGCAGATAATGGACGAGGAGATAGGCGATGTGGACTATACGGACGACACGGCGCTCCACTGCGGAAGGGACTATCCGCCCTCGGAGGGCTTGAATGTTTCGGAGAGCACGGAGGTCATGATATTCAATTCCTCGGGAAACAGCAGGCGTTCATCGGAGTACGAGGCGTCAATGACAGCCCAAAGAATATATGATATGCTCTACACCGATCCGCTCTATATATATGACAGTGAAGAGGGATACAGACCCGTCATGAAAAAGGACATCGTTATACTTATGCGGAGCATGACAAGGGGCGAGGTTTTTTTCAGAGCGCTCAATTCCATAGGCATAGACTGCGTCTTTGACCGCTCCGAGCCTCTTTTTTCATCGGGCGAGGTAATGTGCATCACCTCTCTTTTAAGACTTATCGACAACCCCATGCAGGATATACCCCTCACGGCTGTGCTGAGCTCTCCTCTATATGCCATGTCCTATAACGAGCTTGCGGAAATAAGGCTTTCGGACAGGGATGGAGATATATATTCGGCGCTCAGATCAAGGGCGGAGGGCGATGACGGCACGGGCAGGCTTCTGAAAAAATTTTTTGAGGATCTGGAATACTACAGGGACTTTGCCGTAAACAACAGACTCTCGGAGCTTCTGTCCGAAATATATGAAAGAAGCAGTTATTTCAGCTATGCCGGCGCGCTCCCAAGGGGCGGAATAAGACAGGCCAATCTGAGGCTTTTCAGAGAAAAGGCGGAGGCTTTGGAAAAATATAATTATTCCGACCTTCACAGCTTCATAGAGTATATAGACAGCGATATGAGCGAGGATGTGAGCGACGGCGGAAGAGAAGCCGGAGCATCCGTTTTGGGAGGCGGAGAGGACGCCGTAAGGCTCATGACGATACATAAGAGCAAGGGATTGGAATTTCCCATAGTATTTGTGTCCTGCCTCGGCAGTTCAAGAAATGCCTCCGATAAATCAAAAAATTTCATATTCGACAGAGAGCTGGGCATAGGTCTTAAGTACATAGACAGCGTAAGGCGTACAAGATATAAGACCATACCCTATGAATATATAACAAGAAAGTATGACAGAGAGGAAAACTCCGAGCTTATGAGGCTTTTGTATGTGGCGTTCACAAGGGCAAGGGAAAAGCTCATTTTAACGGGTGTCAATTCCTCTTTAAAGGATACGGCCGAGGAGGCTTTAAATTACAAAACTCAGCTTCTGCCTGTCGAGCACAGGCTAAAGAAAATAAATCCTCTTTTCTGGATAAGGTCTGCTCTTATGCGCGGTGAATTTACGGGAAATGCCGTATTTGACATAAAAGAGCCCGATGCCGAGGATATAAGGTCTGCCGGGTATTATTCCGCATCGGAAAGCGTTGACGCTCTCGGCTGTATAGCTAAGCTTGAAAAAACGGCGGAGGAGAAGGAGTATTCGGAGCTCCGTATCCGCGAATATTCCTACGCCCACATAAACGATACCGTCATACCCTCCAAAATATCCATAACGGAGATAAAGCGCAGGACCGCCGATACGGAGGGCGCCGTGTCATATTATCCAAGTGCGGACATAGCCTCACTTCCGGACTTTATGGACGGCAAAAACGGCATAAGCACAGCCCGCAGGGGTACTGTATATCACAGCATTATGGAAAATCTGGACTTTTCGGAAAAGCCGGGAGCAGAGGATATAAAAGCGCTCATAGACGGACTTGTTCAAAGGGGCGTTATAGATGCGGATGAGAAAAAGGCGCTCAATATCGGCAAGATACGCACATTCACGCAGTCTGCTCTTTTTGAGCGTATAAAGGCATCGCCCCATATATACAGGGAAGCGCCCTTTGTTATGTCCATGCCCGTTTCAAGGCTTCCCGAATACGGGGATTCCGACAGGGAATTTGTCGTTCACGGCATAATAGACCTCTACTTTGAGGAGGAGGACGGCTATGTTGTGGTGGATTACAAGACGGACAGGGTATATAAATCAGTCTCTGAGCTTGCCGATAAGTACGCCGTACAGCTGAAGCTCTACGCCGAGGCAATAGAAAAAAACACTGGCAGAAAGGTCAGGGAATGTATAATATACTCATTTGACAGGGGAGAGGAAATAAATGTTGAGCTCTAAGCATCCCTTTTATTCGGCAAATGATTTCTACAGACAGAAATTCGGAGCAAAGCTTATAAAGCTTGCAATAGACGGAGGCTTTACCTGCCCCAACAGAGACGGCACGCTTTCGGACAAGGGCTGTATATTCTGCAGCGGAAGAGGCTCGGGAGATTTCACCGCAGGCAGGCTTTCAATAAGGGAGCAGTACGACATCATGCGCGGTAAAATGTCAGCCAAATGGGGCGAGGGACTTTATATGATGTACTTTCAGGCGTTTACGAACACCTACGCGCCCGTTGAAAGGCTAAGGGAGCTTTACACCGAGGCTATAGAGTGTGAAAATGTCGCCGCGCTTTCCATAGCTACAAGACCCGACTGCATAGACGAGGAAAAGGCGGAGCTTATGAAGGAGCTTTCAAAAAGGGTGTATGTGTGCGTGGAGCTGGGTCTGCAGACTACGGACGAAAAAAGTATAAGCCTCATAAACAGATGCTATGAAAACGATGTATATAAAAAAAGCGTTGAGCTTCTCACATCCTGCGGTATAGATACAGTCACTCATATCATACTGGGGCTTCCGCATGAGAGCAGGGAAGCAATGCTCAATACCGTCAAATATGCCGCGGACTGCGGAACAAGGGGTATAAAGCTCCAGCTTCTGCACATACTCAGAAACACCGCGCTTTACGATTATTATATAAAAACGCCCTTTCATGTGCTCTCGTATGAGGAATATATAGGGCTTGTCTGCGATATAATAGAGAGGATACCGCAGGATATTGTGATACACCGCATCACGGGAGACGGAAGCAGGGCAGAGCTTTTTGAGCCCCGCTGGAGCTTAGATAAGAGAAGGGTGCTCAACGGCATAAGCAAGGAATTTGTTAGAAGAAACAGTTATCAGGGGATATATGCGTAAAAGGGACAGTCATTGATACTGTCCCTGTCTTTAACACATTCTCACAGCAGTATACATATAAGTCCGCCGCTGCCCTCATTTATTATTTTCTGCAGTGTTTCCTTGAATTTATACTGCGTGTCCTCGCTCATTCTCATCAGCTTGCTGTTGAGGTCATCGGTTATAAGCTCCTTAAGGCTTCTGCCGAATATGTTGTAGTCCCATATGCTCTGCGGATCTTCCTTATATTGGCGCGTAAGGTATTCCACAAGCTCTCTTGACTGCTCCTCGCTTCCCACAATGGGCGCAACATTTGTCTTCACAGCCGTTTTTATGAGGTGTATGCTCGGCGCTTCGGCGTCTATTTTTATGCCGTATCTGCTTCCCTGCTTCAGTATTTCGGGTTCCGATACATTCATTTCCTCAACTGACGGCGTAACTATGCCGTATCCTTTTCTGTTCACCTCGTCAAGAGCGTATTTTATCTTGTCATATTCCCTCTTTGCCTCCGAAAGCTGTTTCATCATGGATATAAGCTCGTATTCGCTCTGTATCTCCATACCCGTGGTTTCCGAGAGTATGTTGTAGAAAAGCTCGTCTTTAAGACTTATTTCTATTTCCGCCCTGCCTTCTCCGGGGCTTATGCTCTCTGTGTAGAGCTTTTTTATGTTCTCGTTTTTTTCAAGCGCCGGCACATTTTTTGCCACGTCCTTTATGCCGTTTATATCGCGTGCCATTTCCTTTACGGATGAAACTATGCTCTCCTTGAGCCAATGCTCCGAGGGCATGGCCTCAAGCCACTTGGGTATGGCAATGTCCACCTCGTCTATGGGAAATTGGTAAAGCTCCTCCTCCAGTATAATATTTATATCGTCCTCGTCCATATTTTTGCAGTCCGTTGTTATTACCCTTGCGCCGTATTTATTTTCCATCTGCCTTGCTATTGCCTGCGTGCTCTCCGACAAGGGCGCGGAGGAGTTGAGAACTATGACAAAGGGCTTAAGCTCCTCTTTAAGCTCCCTTATCACTCTTTCTTCGCCCGGTATGTAGCTTTCTCTGGGTATGTCTGTTATACTGCCATCGCTTGTCACCACAACGGCTATTGTGGAGTGGTCTTTTATTACCTTGCGTGTGCCCAGCTCTGCCGCCTGCGCAAAGGGCATCCTGCTCTCCGACCATGGCGTGGACACCATTCTGGGCTTGTCGTCTATGGTGTGTCCCTTTGCGCCGTCCACTATGTAGCCTACGCAGTCTATAAGCCTTACATTCATTTCCGTGCTGTCGTCAAGGCTTATCCTGACAGCCTCGTTAGGCACAAACTTAGGCTCCGTTGTCATTATGGTGCTTCCCTCGGCAGACTGCGGAAGCTCATCCTGCGCCCTCTGCCTCACGTATTCGTTTTGTATGTTGGGTATCACAAGCTTATCCATAAAGCTCTTTATAAATGTGGACTTGCCTGTCCTCACAGGACCTACAACCCCTATGTAAATATCTCCTGCCGTGCGTTTTGCAATATCCTTATATATATCCCTGCTTTGCATATTTACCTCCTTTAATAGCTTTTATGCTCCCTTGGTGCCGTTTGTCCTATGTTTTCTCCTTATTGTTTCTTACACTATACTATGAATGGGCATAAAAAATTAGACTTAATTTTTTTGGTAAATTTATACAAAAATTAGGAATAAAAATTGTGCAACAATGCTGAAAATTTTTTTTGTTTTAAAAACAGATTTCAATTATGTTAAAATTGCATAGTTTAGCTTTAAAAATACACAATTAAAATGGGGCAAAATGGGCATATTTGTTAATAGATCACAAAACGGCACTCAAAAAATTATATTTGACAAAAGTTGAAAATAACGGTATTATAGACTTGTAACCGATTGAAACAGCTCTTGAAAAAGACTGTTATGGTAAAAGAGTAAAGGGAGGTAACTAAAATGAAATCATTAAACATTAAGTTGGATTCGATCGATAAGGTAAAGGATTTCGTTAATACGATCAATACTTTCGACGGTGATTTTGATTTAGCTTCAAGCAGATATGTTGTAGATGCAAAGTCTATTATGGGTATTTTCTCATTGGATGTAAGCTCAGTGCTTCGTCTCGATGTTCATGATGATGCTCAGTTCGACGCTGTAAAGTCTGCTTTAGGCAAGTACGAAGCATAATTGAATATAAACAAATTTCCCCTCATTTCAATGAGGGGTTTTTGTTTTTTTAAAAAACTTTCTCTATATTGATATGTTAATAGTTTTTTCACTTGATAAATTGTTGTTATGGTGATAAAATAGAGATAATGTGTATTTTTAAACTATTTAAGAAAAGAGTGGAATATATTTATGTTAAAGACAAGAGACGACATCAGGAACGTAGCCATTATAGCCCACGTTGACCACGGCAAGACAACGCTTGTGGACGAGCTTTTAAAGCAGAGCGGTACCTTCAGGACCAATCAGGTGGTAAGAGAGAGGGTAATGGACAGCGGAGATATAGAGAGAGAAAGAGGCATCACTATTCTTTCAAAGAACACATCCGTATACTATGAGCATACCAAAATAAACATAGTGGATACTCCCGGTCATGCTGACTTCGGCGGAGAGGTAGAGCGTGTGCTCAAGATGGTAAACGGCGTTGTGCTCGTGGTGGATGCTTACGAGGGCGCTATGCCCCAGACCAAGTTTGTGCTCAAAAATGCGCTTGCTCTCGGGCTTCCCGTTGTGGTATGCGTAAACAAGATAGACAGACCCGAGGCAAGACCCGATGAGGTGGTGGATGAGATACTGGAGCTTTTCATGGAGCTTGACGCCACCGATGAACAACTGGATTCGCCCTTTGTCTTTGCTTCGGCCAAGCTCGGAAAGGCAGGACTTACGGCAGAGGAGGCTCTTGCATCCGACAATATGAAACCCCTTT
Organism: uncultured Clostridia bacterium; assembly: GCA_947632235.1. Taxonomy (GTDB): domain Bacteria; phylum Bacillota; class Clostridia; order Lachnospirales; family CAG-274; genus Gallispira. The sequence goes on along the minus strand of CANROO010000063.1, from coordinate 2,085 downwards.
TTGACGCCATAGTAGAGCATATCCCGGCTCCCGAGGGCGACCCCGAGGCAGAGCTTCAGATGCTTGTCACAACTATAGATTATAATGAATATGTCGGCAAAATAGGCATAGGAAAGATAGAAAACGGCACAGTAAAGGTAAATGACGAGGTTTGTATAGTAAACTATCATGACCCCGAAAAGCTCATAAAGCTGAGAGTAACAAAGCTCTATGAATTTGAAGGACTTGAAAGGATAGAGGTAAAGGAAAGCACTATAGGCTCTATCGTAGCCGTTTCGGGTATGCCCGACATACACATAGGCGACACCATAGCAGGCATTGAAAACCCCGTGGCAATAGAGGTAAACAAAATTTCGGAGCCTACAATTTCAATGACCTTCCATGTAAACGACTCACCCTTTGCCGGACAGGAGGGCAAGTTTGTCACAAGCCGTCACCTGAGAGACAGGCTCATGAAGGAGCTCAACACAGATGTTTCTCTCAGAGTGGAGGATACGGATGTTGCCGAGGCGTTCAAGGTGAGCGGAAGAGGCGAGCTTCATCTTTCAATACTCATAGAGACTATGCGCAGGGAGGGCTACGAATTTCAGGTCTCCCGTCCAGAGGTGCTCTATAAGACGGATGAAAAGGGCAAAAAGCTTGAACCCATGGAGCTTGTCACAATAGACGTGCCCGAGGAATATGTGGGCGCGGTAATAGAAAAGCTGGGCACCAGAAAGGGAGAAATGGTGAATATGGCTCCCGGACAGGGCGGTTATACGCGTATTGAATTTAACATACCTGCGAGGGGACTTATAGGCTACAGAAATGAATTTCTGACAGATACAAGAGGAAACGGCATAATGAACAGCCAGTTCAACGGCTATGAGCCATATAAGGGCGATATACCTGCCAGGAGCCAGGGCTCGCTTGTGGCAAGCGAAACGGGCGATGCCGTTGCCTACGGACTTTTCAACGCGCAGGAGAGGGGTGACCTCTTCATAGGCGCAGGCACAAAGGTTTATATGGGTATGGTAGTGGGCAGAAATTCCCGTATTGAGGATATACCCATAAATGTATGCAAGAAAAAACAGCTCACAAATACAAGAGCCGCAGGCTCCGACGATGCGCTCAAGCTTACACCGCATATCGTCATGAGCCTTGAACAGTGCATAGACTTCATTTCGGACGATGAGCTTGTGGAGGTAACGCCTCAGTCATTAAGGCTCAGAAAGAGGATACTCGACCCCGTGGAGAGAAGAAAAGCGGCAAGAAACAACTGACGGACGGCTTACCGATAAGGGTGATGAAATGGGCAAGAACAGACAGAAAAACGAAATAACGGGTGCTTCATTTGTGAAAATGGCCGCCATACTCGCTGCCGCGGGAATACTTGTCAGATTTATAGGCTTTTTGTATCGTCTGCCTCTTACAAATATGATAGGCGACAAGGGCAACGGCATATATGCCACGGGCTATAATATCTACAATTTTTTCCTCATTATGAGCTCTGCGGGTCTGCCTGTCGCCATTTCGCGCATGATATCGGAAAAGCTTGCATATAATGAATTTTCAAATGCAAAAAAGATATTCAGGGTGTCCATGACGGTCACTGCCGTAATAAGCTTCATATGCGCCATGCTCATGATAGCTGTGGCGCAGGTGATAGCGCATCTCTGGAATACACGCTGGTGTCTTCTGCCGGAGCCCGATATTGAAAAATATCAGCTTTGGTACGACAGCATATGGTGTCTTTATTCGCTCTCGCCCACAATATTCATTGTCGGCATAATGGCGGTATTCAGAGGCTATTTCCAGGGCTTCGGCACCACAGTTCCCACGGCATTTTCACAGCTTATAGAGCAGGTGTTCAATGCCTTCTTCAGCGTTTATATGGCGTGGCTTCTCATAGATATGGGCGTTGAATTCGGCGCTGCGGGCGGCACCATGGGTACCGGCATAGGCGCACTTTCGGGACTTATAATACTTGTCGTCTTCTATATATTCACGGCAAAAAAGCGAAACGCAGTATTTGCCGGGGACAAGGCGGATTACAGGATAGAGAGCGGAAGGGAGATAGCCCTGAGGCTTGCCGGAATAGCCATT
>CANROO010000062.1 GCA_947632235.1 uncultured Clostridia bacterium | reverse complement strand
GTTTGTATTTAGTTTTGAGAGTTCATAAAAGAAAAAATTCAGTCTGCATCCGTTTGGCTGTGATTTTGTTTTTATTATATGGATTTCCCAAATGATCCTCGATAGCTCAGTGGTAGAGCAATCGGCTGTTAACCGATGGGTCGTAGGTTCGAGCCCTACTCGGGGAGCTATTTCCTTTTAATAAGGAAACATATTATTTTGCTTACACCGATTACGGCCCGTTGGTCAAGAGGTTAAGACACGGCCCTTTCACGGCTGAGACACGAGTTCGATTCTCGTACGGGTCATTATTTTCCTTCGGGAAAATATCGGGGTGTAGCGTAGCTTGGTTAGCGCGCCTGATTTGGGATCAGGAGGTCGCAGGTTCAAATCCTGTCACCCCGATTTTGCTTATTAAGCAGAAGCGCCGATTGGCATATTTATTGTGTACCAGTAGCTCAGCTGGATAGAGCAACGGCCTTCTAAGCCGTGGGTCGGGGGTTCGAATCCCTTCTGGTACATTTTTTTTAATATTTTTAGTATATGGTGGGTATAGCGCAGTTGGTTAGCGCGCCAGATTGTGGCTCTGGAGGCCATGGGTTCGAATCCCATTATCCACCCTATGCGGGCCATTAGCTCAGCAGGCTAGAGCACTTGACTTTTAATCAAGGGGTCTCGGGTTCGAGTCCCGAATGGCTCATAACTCAAAAAGTCCGATAAAATCGGGCTTTTTTATGTTGACATTTTTTGGGCTTAGCTCATACTTACATCACACGGCCCATATAAAAATTTACCCCCTGTCCATGTTATTTAGTTTGACAATTAAATAACAGTGTGATATAATAAAATAAATTATTATGGGCTATTTTAATAATCTTTTACATAGGTTAAAAATGTATCATCATAGTAAGTACAGAAAATAAAGTATTGATTTATAGAAAAGGAGTTGTTTTTTGATGAGTATGTTCGACGAACTTAAAGCTTTGGGAGCTAATGTTGACGAAGGTCTGGAGAGGTGTCTGGGCAGGACGGATCTCTACGAAAAGTTTGTAAACAAACTGCCTGAAATGCTTGACGACCCCGAAATAAAGGATGCCTTTGACAGAGGCGACCACAACACAGTTATAGAAAAGACACACGCCATAAAGGGCGTCACGGGCAATCTGTCCATTACTCCGCTTTTTGAGGCCTATTCGGAGATAGTGAGCCTTGAGCGTAAGGGCTCTCCCGAGCAGGCGAGGGCTATATTCGACAACATACAGCCTATTCAGGAAAAAATAATGGAATGTATAAAGAAAAACCGCGGTTAATTATTTGATTTTTATTAATTAGAGGTGAGGTCTTTATGAAAAAAACAATTCTTATTGTTGACGATGTTGAAAACAACAGAGAGCTGCTGGCGGCTCTTTTTGAAGATAGGTATAATGCAATTCAGGCGGCTGACGGCGAGGAAGCCATAAATATGATAAGGGAAAGAGACGGTGATCTGTGCGCCATACTTCTCGACCTTCTCATGCCCAAGAAAAACGGCCTTGAGGTGCTCAAGGCAATAAACAAAATGGGATATACCAATATCCCCGTGTTTCTTATAACTGCCGAGGAGGACAGGGAAATGCTCATGGAGGGCTACAACCTCGGCGCTGTCGATGTTATAAGAAAACCGTTCTTTTCCAATTTCCTTAGATGCCGTGTCAACAATATAGTTGAGCTCTACAGCCACAGAAACGAGCTTGAATCGATAGTTGAGGAGCAGGTGGAGCACATCAGGCAGATGAATCAGTCGCTTGTTGAAACTCTTGCCGAGCTTATAGAGTTCAGAGACTGCGAGTCGGGCGAGCATGTAAAGCGCATCTGCGGACTTACAGACCTTTTTATGACGCAGATAAGCAATATGTATCCCGAGTATCACCTGCCCAAGGCGGAAATAGACAAGATAGTTACGGCGGCAATGCTTCACGATGTGGGCAAGATAGCCATTTCCGACACCATACTCAACAAGCCCGGCAGGCTCACAAAGGAAGAATTTGAAATAATGAAGACCCACACCACAAAGGGCTGTGAGATACTGCAGAAAATACCTTCCGTTATGGAGGAGGGCATATATAAATACAGCTACGATATCTGCCGTCATCATCACGAGAGATGGGACGGAAGAGGCTATCCCGACGGACTTGCGGGCGATGACATATCCATATGGGCTCAGGTAGTGGCGCTTGCCGATGTTTACGATGCCCTCACATCTCCCAGAGTTTACAAGGCTGCCTTCAGTCATGAAACAGCTGTAAATATGATATATAACAACGAGTGCGGAGTTTTCAATCCCAAGCTTCTCAAGGCATTCGAGCAGGTCATGGACGTTGTTGTGTCAAAGTCATGGCTTAAAAAGAAAGACAGCGCCCGCTGATAAAGGGACGCAGCAAAAGCAAAGAAGGAAGATATTTTATGGAAAGAAGTTTAAGGAGATTTCTGGCGCTCAGCGCGCTCAGCATGGTCGTCATATGCGTGCTTGCCTTCACATGGCTTTCTATATTCCTTTCAAACGGAAGCGAAAAGGCTGTGAAGTCAATAAACGAGATATATATGTCGGAAATAAATGCTCAGCTCTATCAGAAGTTTGATGTTATAATAAGCTTCAGACAGGACCAGGTAAAATCCATAATAGAAAACAATCCCCCCGAGGACGCCGTGTACGGCGATGACATGAAGACGGGACTTGCAAAGTCATTGAGGGCAAGAGGCTTTGACTACATGGCGCTTATCACCATGGACGGAAGGATAGAGAATATCTACGGCGAGCCCGTCAAGGTAGTGGATATGGAGAATGCCCTTAAGTCACTTGAGCACACGGGGCTTATAGTGGAGCAGGGCGTTGTGGGAAGCGAAAAGAAGCTTGTGCTCGGTCAGAAGGCAAGATACCCCATGTCGGACGGCACAAGAAGCGATGCCGTTATAATGGGCATATCCATGGATTACCTCAACAAGGCGCTCTATCTCTATAAGGACAACAACGATGTGTATTCACAGCTCATAGCGCCTAACGGCGACTTTATAATACGCAACGGCGATGCCTTCAGAGAGAACTATTTTGACAGGCTTCTGAATATGATAGACAAGGATTCGGAAAAGACGCCTCAGCAGTATGTGGACGAATTCAAGGACGCCATATCAAAAGGCGCGGTGTATCAGACCTCTCTCAAATATGCGGGCGAGGACAGATATATTTACTGCTCGCAGATAAGCGATGATTACTGCAATTGGTATCTTGTAAGCATAATGACAAGCGACAGGATAAACGAGGTCATGAAGCATTTGAGCACAATAAGGTTCATATCCGTGCTTGTATGCTCGGCTTCGATTTTTGCGGTAATGATAGCCATATTCCTGATATATTACAGAATGTCTCAGAGATATATGAAGGAGCTTAACGAAGCCCAAAAAGAGGCTGTGCACGCAAACGCCGCAAAGAGCGAGTTCCTTTCCAGCATGAGCCATGATATAAGAACGCCTATGAACGCCATTGTGGGCATGACGGAGATAGCCATAAAGAACAAGGACAATCCTCTGCGTGTGGAGGACTGCCTCGACAAGATAAAGCTTTCGAGCAAGCATCTTTTGGGACTTATAAACGATGTACTGGATATGTCCAAGATAGAGAGCGGAAAGATGACGCTCAACAACACCGTGCTTTCGCTCAGAGAGACCATTGACGACATAGTGAATATCGTCAAGCCTCAGGTGAAGGCAAACAACCAGTTCTTTGATATTTTCATAGAAAAGATACAGACTGAGGATGTATACTGCGATTCCACAAGGCTCAATCAGGTACTTCTCAATATACTTTCAAATGCAATGAAGTTTACGCCCGCAGGCGGCAGCATAGATGTTTATCTCTATCAGGAGGATTCGCCCGTAGGCAGCAATTATATAAGAACGCATTTCAGAGTGAAGGATACGGGCATAGGTATGTCAAAGGAATTCCAGAAGAAGGTATTTGACAGCTTTGCAAGAGAGGACAACGAGGAGGTGCAGAACATAAGCGGTACGGGTCTCGGTATGGCTATAACAAAGCATATAGTAGACCTTATGAACGGTACCATAAATGTAAAGAGCGAGCTTGGCGAGGGTACGGAGTTCCACATAATACTGGATTTGGAAAAGGCGAATATAAAGGAAGAGGAAATGAAGCTTCCCGAGGAGTGGAACGTGCTCGTTGTGGACGACAACGATCAGCTCTGTTCAAGTGCCGTTTCAAACCTCGAGGAGCTTGGCGTGAATGCGGAGTCCGCCCTTGACGGCAAGACAGCCATAAGCATGGTCGAAAAGAGATACAGCGAAAACAGAAACTACGACTTTGCGCTTATCGACTGGAAGATGCCTCATATGGACGGCCTTGAAGTCATAAAGGAAATAAGAAAGAAGATAGGCGACCACACGCCCATATTCCTGATCTCCGCTTATGACTGGAGCGATATAGAGGACGAGGCTGTGTCAGCCAACATAAAGGGCTTCATTTCAAAGCCTCTGTTCAAGTCTAAGCTCTATTCCGTGCTCAGCAAGTTTGGAGCCGAGGGCAGAGACAGCGCCGTTGAAAGCAATGCGGAGTATACCTATAATGATGCGCATATTATGGACTTCACGGGCAGGAGGATACTTGTTGCGGAGGACATAGATATGAACTGGGAGATAGCGGACGAGATACTTTCATCTGCGGGTCTTGTGCTCGAAAGAGCTGCAAACGGCAGGGCTTGCGTGGATATGTTTGAGACCTCGGACATAGGATATTATGACGCTATACTTATGGACATAAGAATGCCCGTAATGAACGGCTACGAGGCAACGAAGGCAATAAGACAGCTTGACAGGGAGGATAAGGACATACCTATCATAGCAATGACGGCGGACGCCTTCTCGGACGATGTTCAGCATTGCCTTGACTGCGGTATGAACGACCACACCGCAAAGCCTATCAATATAAAGGAATTGTTTGTGATACTGCAGAGATATTTGGATAAATAAACTGAGAGCGGGCGAAAGCCCGCTTCTGCGTGTCGATAAAATATTTTTTAACCCTTCAGTCGCCCTTCGGGCGCCAGCTTCCCTGCTTCGCAAGGACGCCTTATAATGTGTGTCTTGCGGATAAAATAGGCTTACTGTCAGGAATTAAAGCACTATAAGCCGTCCTTTAGCCCGTTAGGGCTAAGGGAAGGGGGACCAACCGAAGGTTGGTGGAAGGGTTTATATTTGAAATAAATTTACTTTTTCGACAGTCTGAGAGCGGGCGAAAGCCCGCTCTCGGTTTATGTTGTTATTCAGTTATTATCCGAATATCTCCGTGAATATACTTGACGGAACGACAGTGTTGTTCTGCGCGTAGCTTATTATTCTGTCGGCGGCGTCTCTTATTGCCGTTTCGTTCTGCGACATATCCTTGGGAGCCGAAACCGTCTTTCCTGCTGTGTCCTTGGGAAGAGCATTGCTTCCGTTCCAGCCGTATATATTATCCCACTGATAAGCGGTGTAAGGTCCCAATTCGTAGTTCTTTTGATCATTATTAAAAGCCACACAGTTTTTAGCCCATATTTTTGCTCCGGAGTTGTTCTGATCAAAGCCCTTTTTATTGTGATCAAAGGCTATGCAGTTCTTGATATATCTTTCGGAGTTATTTTGTGTATAAGCGCTTCCAAACTTAAAGCCGTTGGGATTGCCTCCCCAGTTTTTAACTATTTTCGAAGCATTTACCGAATCGCTGCCAACCGATATACTGCCCAGAAGTGAATCAAGCCTACTGTAATATTGTTCTGCCGATACAGTTCTTGAACAGAGCGAACCGTTGTTATATTGTGTTACAAATGTATTGTAGGCAGATGGATTTGCTTTTTTAAATGCTCTTATAAATGTCATATTTTCATCAAGAGGTTTTCCGTTAACATAATCGGTATAACCCAAGGCATTTTCTACAATACCGTTGTTCCAGCACATACAGTTGTTATAATCTACTCTGTATGTCCAGTTTGTTTGGTCTTGTTTATCAAAACTGTCCCAGCCATCGTCGCCGTTTTCCCAAGCATAACAGTCGATATAGATAGTTTTGCTGTCCTCTATTATGTTTTCATCTGTTGTTTTTGTTGGTCCTGCGCCAAGCTTTATGGCAAAACCATCGGCATTACCTCCAAAGGTAGCAAGGTCGCAATTTCTGTAGCTATATACACATTTTATTGTGTTTTTATATGCTCCGTGTGATACTTGTATTCCGCTGTCGTTATTGTATCTTGCAATGCAGTTTTCAATAGTATTGTTTTTTGCAGAATCTCCCTTTATCAATATACCATTATCATTTGCTTTTTCAATTACAAGATTTTTGATAACGTTATTCTGAGAGCTTATTCTTATTCCTGCACCGTTGTCGCCTGTTGCGGTTATACCCTCAAAGTTCAGTACCGGCAGATTTCCGTTGCTGTCGGGTACGCCTATTATTTGCTGCTTTCCTTTGCTTAACTTGATTTGAGAGTTAATATCCAAGGACTCCATAACATATATTTTATTCTTGGAATCATCGTTTTCTTCAGCGGTTAAGGCATCATTAAGCGCGCTTTCGCTCCTTACTTCCACGCCGTCCGAGGTATTTATATCGCTGTCTATAGCTGTATCCTCGCCGACCTTATGGTTGAGTATCCACACAACATCGTTTATATTTATTTCCCCGTTAATGTCTGCGTCTGCGGAGTTTAGCATTACCTTGTCCGTGAGCTTATCAAGTCCCGCAATGTGCCTCAATACCATGTCGGCATCGGTCTTGTTCACATTCTTATCGCCGTTTATGTCGCCCTTGGCGTTGAGCTTCATATCAAAAGTCAACTTTATTTCACTTATGCTTACTCCTCCGCCTACGGGCGTAAGAGTTATAGTATCTCCGCTGCCTGTATAGCGGGTAGTTTTTGTTTCTTCGGTCAAGGCCGTATTACTTCCGCCGTTAAGAAGTATGCCCGAGCTGTCGCTTATTGTTATTCCTCTTGCTTCTCCGAAATTGTTGCTTTTAAATTTAACGCTTATTTGACAGCTTCCTCCCACCTTGAAGGATATTTCGTTTACTCCGCCTTGAGTTATTAAATATGTACCGTCAAATTTTACTGTTTTTGCACCTTCCGATGTGGCTTCTATATGCAGTCCGTCCCACTCAAAACCGCTTTCATGCGTGGTCCTGTCTGTATTCTTACTCATATCCCATGTCTTATCTTTGTACTGCACGGGAAGCTCTGCCGCGCCTGCAAGGCTCAATGTCCCTATACTCATTATGGCAGCCAAAAGAGCCGCCGCCGTTCTTTTTAATGTCTTCATAAATACCTCCGCCCTTATTCAAAAATTTCACTTATAATTATTTTATAATATTTTCTTATTTTGTAAAGACGGCAAAATAAGAAATGCCGTGATCTCTCACGGCATTTCAGATTGTCGAAAAAGTACAATTTAATATAAAAAATGAAAAGTTATATGATTTGTACAATCAATAAAGTGTCGCAGACTAAAATCCGCAAGGCGAGCTTTGCCCGCCTGAGGACAGGAACTTTTCTGTAATTTTGGCATTTATGCCAAAATTGCGGAAAACACGGCTGGTTCCTACCTTGATCTATCTGAAAGAAATGCAAGCATTTCTTTCAAGCGTGTCGATTTTATCGACACGCAGAAATGCCGTGATCTCTCACGGCATTTTTATACTTTAACTATTCTGCTTTTCGGCTTCCTCGGCGGCATTTTCGCTGTCGGTCTGCTCTATTGCGGCGTCAACAATGGCTATATCCTCGGCTATTGTAGCCGCTATATCCATGCTGTCGTCCGTTCTGAAGTCCTCGGGCCTGAGCTCGGGAACATAGTCGGGCTTATCCAGCTTGAGGTCTACCTTTCTGTAAAGATTCATACCTGTACCTGCCGGTATAAGCTTACCTATTATAACATTTTCCTTAAGGCCTACAAGGGGATCGAGCTTGCCCTTAACGGCAGCGTCCGTGAGCACCTTTGTGGTCTCCTGGAATGAAGCGGCTGAAAGGAAGCTGTCAGTTGCAAGCGAGGCCTTTGTGATACCCAAAAGCGTTCTTACGCCTGCTGCCTCTTCAAGTCCCTGCTCCTTAGCCTTAGCGTTGGCCTCCTCAAATTCGAGCCAGTCTATCTGCGAGCCGGGCAGAAGTCCCGTTTCGCCTGCGCCTTCGACCTTCACTCTCTTGAGCATCTGCCTTACTATTACCTCAATGTGCTTGTCGTTGATATCAACGCCCTGAAGTCTGTACACTCTCTGTACTTCCTTGAGGATATAGTCCTGAACGCCTCTCACGCCGTTTATCCTGAGTATATCCTGAGGATAAATGGAGCCCTCCGTTATCTGGTCGCCTGCTTCTATGGTGTCGCCGTTCAGTACGCAAACTCTGGAGCCGTAGGGTATGGGATATTCCTTAACAGTGCCGTCCTCGGCTGTTATTATGACATCCTCCTTCTTTGTCACCTCGTCCACATTGACTGCGACTCTTCCGCCGAACTCTGCTATAATGGAGCGTCCTTTGGGATTTCTTGCCTCGAAAAGCTCCTCAACTCTGGGAAGACCCTGTGTAAGGTCGTTTCCGGAGATACCGCCCGTATGGAAGGTTCTCATTGTAAGCTGAGTACCGGGCTCGCCTATGGACTGAGCCGCTATTATACCTACAGCCTCGCCTATCCTTACCTGTCTTCCGCTTGCCATGTTGGAGCCGTAGCACTTGGAGCATACGCCGTTGTGGCAGCGGCAGCTCAGTATAGTCCTTATCTTTACCTTAGTAACGCCTGCGTCTATCACAGCATCCGCCATATCGGGAGTGATAAGAGTGTTGTTAGGCACTATAAGTCTGCCCGTAGTGGGATTGTAAATATCCTCGGCAGAAAATCTGCCTCTTATTCTGTCGTTGAGGGATTCTATTGTCTCCTGACCGTCCATGAAGGCGGATACCTCCATGTAAGGAACCTCCTTCTGTCCCTCCGCACAGTCGTACTCTCTTATTATAATATCCTGCGCAACGTCTACAAGTCGTCTTGTAAGATATCCGGAGTCGGCTGTCTTGAGCGCCGTATCGGTAAGACCCTTGCGCGCGCCGTGAGCGGAAATGAAGTATTCCTGAACCGTAAGTCCCTCTCTGAAGTTAGCCTTTATGGGAAGCTCTATGGTCTCACCGCTCGGGGAAGCCATAAGACCTCTCATGCCCGCAAGCTGTTTGATCTGTCTGTTTGAACCTCTTGCGCCCGAAAGAGCCATCATATAGATGTCGTTGTACTCACCGAGGTTTTCGATAAGCGCATCGGTGATCCTGTCGTCTATCTTCTCCCATACGTTAATGACCTTGTTGTGTCTTTCCTCATCGGTCATAAGACCTCTTCTGTACATTTTTGTTATCTTGTTTACTTCCTCATCGCCCTCTGCAAGGAGAATGTTCTTTGCTTCGGGTATCTTCATATCGGACACGGAAACCGTAAGAGCCGCTCTTGTGGAATACTGATAGCCGAGGCTCTTTATGGCGTCAAGCACTTCTGCAGTCTCTGTTGCGGGGTGCTTGTGTATGCACCTGTTTATTATCTTTCCGAGCTCCTTTTTGCCCGTAAGGAAGTCTATTTCAAACTTGAATATATTCTCGGGAAGGCTTCTGTCCACAAAGCCGAGATCCTGAGGTATTATTTCGTTGAATATTATCCTGCCTACGGTGGTATCTATTATGCCCTTTCTGCTTCTGCCGTTTATGACTATCTCGCGCCTAACCTTTATCTTGGCGTGAAGGCTTATTACCTTGTTGTCATATGCGAGCAGGGCCTCGTTCTCGTCCATAAATACCTTGCCTTCGCCCTTTTCGCCGTCCTTTGCAAGTGTGAGGTAATAAATACCGAGCACCATATCCTGAGAGGGTACGGCAACGGGCTCACCGTCGGAGGGCTTAAGAAGGTTGTTGGGCGAGAGCAGAAGGAATCTGCACTCTGCCTGAGCCTCTACGCTTAAGGGCACATGCACAGCCATCTGGTCGCCGTCAAAGTCGGCATTATAAGCCGTACATACAAGGGGATGAAGCTTCAACGCTCTGCCCTCTACGAGCACGGGCTCAAACGCCTGTATACCAAGCCTGTGGAGCGTAGGCGCTCTGTTGAGCATTACGGGGTGCTCCTTTATGACGCTCTCGAGCACGTCCCAAACCTCGGGCTTGAGCTGTTCAACCATTCTCTTTGCGCTCTTTATATTGGCCGCTATCTCATCGCTTACAAGCTTCTTCATAACGAAGGGCTTGAAAAGCTCTATTGCCATTTCCTTTGGCAGACCGCACTGATATATCTTGAGCGTGGGGCCTACTACTATAACGGAACGTCCCGAGTAGTCAACTCTCTTGCCGAGTAGGTTCTGTCTGAAACGGCCCTGCTTGCCCTTCAAAAGGTCGGAGAGCGACTTAAGCGCTCTGTTGCCGGGGCCCGTGACGGGTCTTCCGCGTCTGCCGTTGTCAATAAGCGAATCGACAGCCTCCTGGAGCATTCTCTTTTCGTTCCTTATGATAATATCGGGCGTGCCGTATTCTATAAGCTTTTTAAGTCTGTTGTTTCTGTTTATTACCCTTCTGTAAAGGTCGTTGAGGTCGGAGGTCGCAAAGCGTCCGCCGTCCAGCTGTACCATAGGCCTAAGCTCGGGAGGGATAACGGGCACTACATCGAGCACCATCCATTCGGGTCTGTTTCCGCTCAGTCTGAAGGCCTCTATCACTTCAAGCTTCTTTATTATCCTTGCCTTCTTCTGACCGGAGCTTTCGGCAAGCTCTGCCTGAAGCTCCTCGGATTCCTTGTCGAGGTCTATAGCCTCCAAAAGCTCCTTTATGGACTCTGCGCCCATGCCCACACGGCAGGAATTGGCGCCGAATTTCTCTATGGTCTCTCTGTACTGCTGTTCGGATATTATGTCCTTGTACAAAAGGTCGGTCTCGCCGGGATCAAGAACGATGTAGCTTGCGAAGTAAAGCACCTTTTCAAGCTCCTTGGGGCTCTTGCCGAGTATGGTACCCATCTTTGAGGGTATGCCCTTGAAGTACCATATGTGCGAAACGGGAGCCGCAAGCTCTATGTGGCCCATTCTCTCGCGCCTTACCTTGGCCTTTGTTATCTCAACGCCGCAGCGCTCACACACAAGACCCTTGTTTCTTATTCTCTTGTATTTACCGCAGGCACATTCCCAGTCCTTAGTGGGGCCGAATATCCTTTCGCAGAACAAGCCGTCCTTTTCGGGCTTAAGCGTCCTGTAGTTGATAGTTTCGGGCTTTGTTACCTCGCCGTAGGACCATCTTTTTATTTTTTCGGGAGAAGCCAGACCTATTCTTATGGAGTCAAATATCATCTGTTTTTCAGTATCATTGCTGCTCATATCAATTCTCCCTCCTTATTCGTCTTCGCTGTTAATGAGATTTTCGATGTCCGCAAGCTCGTCCAGAAGGCTGTCATCATCCAGTAGGTCCTCGTCCAGCTCGTCATCTATCACAAAATCGTCATCGTTTACATTATCGATGTCCACATCGTCAATGTTGAGTTCGCCCAAAAGACTGTCAAGCTTATCCTCGACCGTCTCGGTGTCCTCGTCGGGCTCGTTGCCCTCGATGTTCACATCTACGCTCAATTCTCTGTTTTCCGCAAACTCGTCTATCTCCACGGGCTCGCCCTCGTTGAATACCTCTATGTCAAGCGCAAGCGCCTGTAGCTCCTTAAGAAGCACCTTGAAGGATTCGGGCACGCCGGGCTCGGGTATATTTTCGCCCTTTACTATAGACTCGTATGTGCTCACTCTGCCCACTATATCGTCTGATTTGACGGTAAGTATCTCCTGGAGAGTGTAGGATGCGCCGTATGCCTCGAGCGCCCAAACTTCCATCTCGCCGAAACGCTGACCGCCGAACTGAGCCTTGCCGCCCAGAGGTTGCTGAGTAACAAGCGAGTAAGGACCCGTTGAACGCGCATGTATCTTGTCGTCTACAAGGTGGTGGAGCTTGAGATAGTGCATGAAGCCTATTGTCGTGGGATTGTCAAATTCCTCGCCCGTTCTGCCGTCTCTGAGCTTTACCTTACCCGTTCTGTCTATGGGTACGCCTGCCCATTCCTCTCTGTGAGCCTTGTTTTTGTCAAGATATGAGAACACATCATCTCTCAGGCTGTCTTTCCACTTTTCGGAAAATTCTTCCCAGGATGTGTTTACATAGTCGTTTGCCATTTCGAGAGTGGTCATTATGTCCGCCTCGTTAGCGCCGTCGAATACGGGTGTCGATACCTTCCAGCCCAGCACATTGCTGGCAAGACCCAAGTGTATCTCGAGCACCTGACCGATGTTCATACGCGAAGGCACGCCAAGGGGATTAAGAACTATGTCAAGGGGTCTGCCGTTGGGAAGATATGGCATATCTTCAACGGGAAGCACTCTTGACACAACGCCCTTGTTTCCGTGACGACCTGCCATCTTGTCGCCTACGGATATTTTTCTCTTCTGAGCTATATATACTCTTACGGATTTGTTTACTCCGGGAGGAAGCTCGTCATTATCCTCTCTTGAAAATACCTTTACATCCACTACTATACCGCTTGTGCCGTGGGGAACGGTGAGTGAGGTATCTCTTACCTCTCTTGCCTTCTCGCCGAATATGGCTCTTAAAAGTCTTTCCTCGGCAGTAAGCTCGGTCTCGCCCTTGGGCGTTACCTTTCCCACAAGTATGGAGTTGGGCTGTACCTCAGCGCCTATTCTTACAACGCCGAATTCGTCAAGGTCCTTTAAGGCCTCTGCGCCCATGTTGGGTATATCTCTTGTTATTTCTTCATCGCCGAGCTTTGTGTTTCTGGCTTCCGTTTCATATTCCTCAATATGGATGGATGTGTATACATCGTCCATAACAAGCCTTTCACTGAGCAGTACGGCGTCCTCGTAGTTATAGCCCTCCCATGTCATGAAGCCTATGAGCGGATTCTTGCCGAGGGCAAGCTCGCCGTTTTTTGTGGAGGGACCGTCTGCTATGACATCGCCTGCTTTTACCCTCTGTCCCTTGTCAACTATGGGTATCTGGTTCATGCAGTTGGACTGATTGGAGCGCTTGAACTTTATGAGCTCGTATCTGTCTGTCTCGCCGTTGTCCTTCTTTACGACTATCGCCGAAGCGTCAACAAATGTTACAACGCCGTCATTCTTGGCTATAACGCATACGCCGGAGTCCTTAGCCGTCTTGTACTCCATGCCCGTGCCTACTATGGGCGAATCGGTGGTGAGAAGGGGCACTGCCTGACGCTGCATGTTGGAGCCCATGAGCGCTCTTGTAACGTCATCGTTCTGAAGGAAGGGTATGAGCGCCGTAGCTATAGAAACCAGCTGTCTGGGCGATACGTCCATGAGGTTAACTCTGTCGGGGCTTACCTGTATGTTGTCCTCTCTCAGACGGCAGGTGACCTTTTCGTTCTCGAAGTACTTGTTGTCCTTCAAAGGCTCGTTAGCCTGCGCTATGACATATTTTTCTTCCTCGTCTGCGGCTATATATATTATGTCCTCCGTCACAACGGGTACATCGCCCGACTGGTCTACTATTCTGTAGGGCGCTTCTATAAAGCCGTATTCGTTTATTTTTGCAAATGTGGCAAGAGAGTTTATAAGTCCTATGTTGGGACCTTCGGGCGTCTCTATGGGGCACATTCTGCCGTAGTGCGAATTGTGAACGTCACGCACCTCGAAGCCCGCTCTTTCTCTTGAAAGACCGC
>CANROO010000061.1 GCA_947632235.1 uncultured Clostridia bacterium | reverse complement strand
AAACAACAAAATGATAGGCGGAGTCTGCTCGGGACTTGCCGATTATTTTTCACTGGATCCGACTATAGTGCGCCTTTTGTGGGTCATACTTGCCGTATGCTCCATAAGCGGTCTTTTCTGGATCTATCTCATATGCTGGGTAATAATTCCGGCAGACAACAACATAATAGACAATTAATTCACTTTTTATAAATAAGGAGGAAGCATAAAATGGAGAAAACTATGGATAAGGTCGTGGCATTGGCAAAGGCCAGAGGCTTTGTATACCCCGGCTCGGAGATATACGGCGGTCTTGCCAACTCATGGGACTACGGTCCTTTGGGCGTGGAGCTTAAGAACAATGTCAAGAGAGCCTGGTGGAAGAAGTTTATACAGGAAAGCCCCTATAATGTGGGCGTGGACTGCGCCATACTCATGAATCCCGAGGTATGGGTGGCTTCGGGCCACGTGGGAGGCTTCAACGACCCCCTCATGGACTGCAAGGAGTGCAAGGAGCGCTTCAGAGCCGACAACATTATAGAGGACTATAACAAGGCAAACGGCATAGAGGGCGGAGCAGACGGCTGGACAAACGAGCAGATGACGGAATATATCGAAAAGAACAATATTCCCTGCCCGAGCTGCGGAGCTCATAATTTCACGGACATAAGACAGTTCAACCTTATGTTCAAGACACATGCAGGTGTTACAGAGGATGCAAAAAATGTAGTATATATGCGTCCCGAGACCGCTCAGGGCATATTCGTGAATTTCAAGAACGTACAGAGGACTTCAAGAAAGAAGATACCCTTCGGCATAGGTCAGATAGGTAAGTCTTTCAGAAACGAGATAACTCCCGGCAACTTTATTTTCAGGACAAGGGAATTTGAGCAGATGGAGCTTGAATTTTTCTGCAAGCCCGGCACGGAGCTGGAGTGGTTCGGCTACTGGAAGGAATTCTGCACAAAGTGGCTTTTGAGCCTCAACATAGACGAGAAGAACATAGTTTTGAGAGATCACGATCCTGCTGAGCTTGCGCACTACAGCAATGCCACTACGGATATTGAGTATATGTTCCCATTCGGCAAGGGTGAGCTCTGGGGCATAGCCTCCAGAACGGACTTCGACCTCAAGGCGCATCAGGAGCATTCGGGCGAGGCTATGGATTACTTCGATCCCGTCACAAACGAAAAATATGTGCCCTATTGTATAGAGCCCTCTCTCGGAGCGGACAGAGTAACTCTTGCCTTCCTCTGCGAGGCATATGACGAGGAGGAGCTTGAGGGCGGAGACGTGAGAACGGTGCTCCGCTTCCATCCTGCGCTTGCGCCCTATAAGGCGGCAGTTCTTCCGCTTTCAAAGAAGCTCTCGGAAAAGGCAGGCGAGGTATACGCCATGCTTTCAAAGGACTTCTCATGCGACTTTGACGATTCTCAGTCCATAGGCAAGAGATACAGAAGACAGGACGAGATAGGCACGCCGTTTTGCATCACCTATGACTTCGATACCGAAACGGACGGCTGTGTTACAGTCAGAGACAGGGACAGCATGGAACAGGAGAGAGTTCCCGTATCGGAGCTCAAGGCTTACCTGCTTGAAAAAATGGAATTTTAAAAATAAAAAAAATATTTGTACAATTTTCACAGAGGACAGGCAAAATACACGCCTGTCCTCTTTTAAATGAGGCTTTAAATTGTTAAAATTTTGTTTATTTGCTGTGAACTGTAAAAAAAAGCTTGCAAAATATGCTGATTGTGCTATAATAGATAAATGATAATGTAAACTCTAGTCAAAAATCGGAGGAAACAGGAAATGGAAAAGAAATTTGTCTACTTATTCAAAGAGGGTAACGGAAAAATGAGAGAGCTTCTCGGCGGAAAGGGTGCTAACCTTGCCGAGATGACTAACCTTGGTATGCCCGTTCCGCAGGGCTTTACCATCACAACAGAGGCTTGTACTCAGTACTATGAGGACAACGAGACCATTAACGAGGAAATTCAGGCTCAGATAATGGAATACATCGGCAAGATGGAGGAGATCACGGGCAAGAAGTTCGGCGATCTTGACAATCCTCTTCTTGTGTCTGTTCGTTCTGGCGCAAGAGCATCTATGCCCGGTATGATGGATACTATCCTTAACCTTGGTCTTAACGACGAGGTAGTTGTTTCATTTGCAAAGAAGACGGGCAATCCCAGATTTGCCTATGATTCCTACAGAAGATTTATACAGATGTATTCGGATGTAGTTATGGAGGTCGGCAAGAAGTATTTTGAACAGCTTATCGACGATATGAAGGAAAAGAAGGGCGTTAAGCTCGATACAGAGCTCGATGCAGACGACCTTAAGGAGCTTGCAGAGCAGTTCAAGGCTGAATACAAGGCCAAGATAGGCGAGGACTTCCCTTCGGATCCCAAGGAACAGCTCATGGGCGCTATAAAGGCTGTATTCCGTTCATGGAATAACCCCAGAGCTATATACTACAGAAGAATGAACGACATCCCCGGTTCATGGGGCACTGCCGTAAACGTACAGTCAATGGTATTCGGCAACATGGGCGATACCTCCGGCACGGGCGTTGCATTCACCAGAAATCCCGCTACGGGCGAGAAGAAGCTCTACGGTGAGTTCCTTATGAACGCTCAGGGCGAGGACGTTGTTGCAGGCGTAAGAACACCCCAGACAATAGACCAGCTTAAAGAGGTAATGCCTAAGGTATACACTCAGTTTGTCGACATCTGTTCAAAGCTTGAAAATCACTACAGAGACATGCAGGATATGGAGTTCACCATCGAGAACGAGCAGCTCTATATGCTCCAGACCAGAAACGGCAAGAGAACTGCAGGCGCTGCTTTAAAGATAGCCTGCGACCTTGTTGACGAGGGCATGATAACTCCTCAGGAGGCTGTCTGCATGATAGATCCCAAGCAGCTTGACGCTCTCCTTCATCCTCAGTTCGACGCAGAGGCTCTTAAGGCTGCAAAGCCCATAGCTTCAGCTCTTGCGGCATCTCCGGGCGCTGCCTGTGGCAGGATAGTGTTCACTGCAGATGATGCGGTTGCATGGGCTAAGACAGGCGAGAAGGTCGTTCTTGTAAGACTTGAGACCTCACCCGAGGATATAGAGGGTATGAACTACGCCCAGGGTATACTTACCGTAAGAGGCGGTATGACATCTCATGCAGCCGTTGTTGCAAGAGGTATGGGTACCTGCTGTGTATCGGGCTGCGGCGTTATAAAGATGGACGAAGAGAACAAGAAGTTTGAGCTTGCGGGCAAAACCTACACGGAGGGCGATTGGATCTCTCTTGACGGCTCAACGGGCAACATCTACGGCGAGGCTATAAAGACCGTTCCTGCTTCAATAGGCGGTGAGTTCGGCAGAATTATGGCTTGGGCAGACGAGTTCAGAGCACTTCAGGTAAGAACCAATGCCGATACTCCCAGAGATGCGGCTCAGGCTGTTGAATTCGGCGCAGAGGGCATCGGTCTTTGCAGAACAGAGCATATGTTCTTCGATCCCGACAGGATCTCTGCCATAAGAGAGATGATATGTTCCGACACCGTAGAGGAAAGAGAGATCGCTCTTTCAAAGCTTGAACCCATGCAGCAGGGCGACTTTGAGAAGCTCTACGAGACAATGGAGGGCAAGCATGTTAACATCAGATTCCTCGATCCTCCCTTACATGAGTTCGTTCCCACAGAGGAGGAGGACATAAAGCTTCTTGCCAAGACAAAGGGCAAGACCGTACAGGATATAAAGAACATCATAGCTTCTCTTCATGAGTTCAACCCCATGATGGGACACAGAGGCTGCCGTCTTGCAGTTACTTATCCCGAGATAGCAAAGATGCAGACTACAGCTGTTATAAAGGCTGCCATAAATGTATCCAAGAAGCACCCCGAGTGGAACATCGTTCCCGAGATAATGATACCTCTCGTAGGCGAGGTTAAAGAGCTTGCCTATGTAAAGGGCGTTGTTACACAGACAGCCGATGCTATAATAAAGGAGTCGGGCGTTGACCTTAAGTATAAGGTAGGTACAATGATAGAGATACCCAGAGCCGCTCTCACAGCCGATGAAATAGCTAAGGAGGCAGAGTTCTTCTCATTCGGTACAAACGACCTTACTCAGATGACATTCGGCTTCTCAAGAGATGACGCAGGCAAGTTCCTCGATTCTTACTATGAGAAGAAGATATATGAGTCGGATCCCTTCGCAAGACTTGACCAGGACGGCGTAGGCAAGCTTGTTAAGATGGCTGCCGAGCTCGGCAAGGCTACAAGACCCGACATCATGCTCGGTATCTGCGGTGAGCACGGCGGAGATCCCTCATCGGTTGAGTTCTGCCACAGAGCAGGCCTTACCTATGTAAGCTGTTCACCCTACAGAGTACCCATAGCAAGACTTGCTGCAGCTCAGGCTCAGATCAAGTTCCCGAGATAATTCAAGGATTTTTGAAATATAAAAAAGAGCTGTCCCTTCGGACGGCTCTTCTTGTGTAATCAATAATAATTATCCGTTGACGGCAATGTAAAAATATGTTATAATTTTTTTACAGAAAAAAATTCAATTAAAAGGAGGACAAAACTATGAATTTAAAAGGCAGTAAGACAGAGGCTAATTTAATGGCTGCTTTCGCAGGCGAGTCTCAGGCAAGAAACAAGTATACATACTATGCAAGCAAGGCAAAGAAGGACGGCTACAATCAGATAGCCGCTATATTTGAGGAGACTGCAAACAATGAAAAGGAGCACGCTAAGATATGGTTCAAGCTTCTTCATGACGGCGGTATCCCCTCAACGGTTGAAAACTTAAAGGACGCCGCAGAGGGCGAGAACTACGAGTGGACTGATATGTACAAAACCTTCGCCGAGGAGGCAAAGGCAGAGGGCTTCACGGAGATAGCGGCGCTTTTTGAGGCTGTTGCGGCTATCGAGAAGGAGCACGAGGAAAGATACAGGAAGCTTTTGAAGAACATCGAGGACGGCATAGTATTCTCAAGAGACGGCGATATGATTTGGCAGTGCGCTAACTGCGGACATATAGTTGTGGGCAAGAAGGCGCCCGAGGTATGCCCCGTATGCGCTCATCCTCAGAGCTACTTCCAGATCAAGGCGGAAAATTATTGATAAATGAATGATAATAAAAGGGATGCGTTTTCGCATCCCTCAGACTATTGAAAAGTCAAAATAAAAAAAGTTATAAACGGGCGTGCAATGCACGCCCCTACAAACCACAATGTGAGCTAATCACTTGTAGGGGCGAGCATTGCTCGCCCGCAAAATTTCATACAATAAGGTGTTTATCAACACGCAACCAAGGGATGCGTTTTCGCATCCCTTGGTTTGTAGAAAAAGTCTAGCAAAGACTAGGCTTTTTCTTAAATTTATGGTATAAAAGGACGATGACCGAAGGCAATGTAGGATTAATGCTTTTAAGGCATATGCATTATCTTATGTGGAGGTACTAGTGTGTTTCAGAAAATACAAAAGTTATTAGTATGTATATGTGTGATACTAATGATAGTTTTAGATGTATTTATAGATTCAATACTGCACAAACATGGTTATATGGCAGTCAGTGAAGATTCAGATTGCGCTGTAATACTCCCATTGTATATCATACTTATAATTATATTGGCAAATACTGCAGTAATAGATGTTTTATTTAAGAAAAAATATCCTGAAATTTGCAAAAAAATACTGAACACAGAAATTATAATAGGGCTCATAATATACCTGTTGTATCTGATTATCATGTTATATATATGTATAAAATCAGATGTCTTTTTTGAGTTATTGCATAGTTATGTAAATGATCCTTTTACATTTGTTGGAAATGTGCTTTCAATTATAGATTAGTTACTCGATTTTGTGAACCGATCAATGATTATGGCGCCATTACTCGCCCGCAAAAATTATAAACAATGATAAACACGCAAAAAGAGCTGCAAAATTGCAGCTCTTTTATAATGCGATATTTTACTTATTTACTCTTCCGAGATATTCGCCTGTGGCGGTATCTACCTTTATTATCTCGCCTGCATTGATGAAAAGAGGCACCATAACGGTTGCGCCCGTTTCAACAACGGCGGGCTTTGTTGCGCCTGTAGCCGTATCGCCCTTGAAGCCCGGCTCTGTGTCGGTTATTTCAAGCTCCACTGCTATAGGAGGCTCTATACCGAATACCTTGCCCTGATAGCTAAGCACCTTTACAGCCTCGTTTTCCTTAACGAATTTGAGAGTGTCGCCTATTTCCGATGCGGGGATAGGTATCTGGTCGTAGCTCTCAACATCCATGAAGTAGTAAAGCTCTCCGTCATTGTAGAGATAAGACATATCCTTTCTGTCTATATGAGCCCTTGGCATCTTCTCGGTTGGTCTGAAGGTCTTTTCAACCACAGCTCCCGATACAAGATTCTTTAACTTAGTTCTTACAAAGGCAGCACCTTTTCCCGGCTTAACATGCTGGAATTCTATTATCTGATAGATATTGCCTTCGTATTCCATAGTAACACCGTTTCTGAATTCACCGGCAGAAATCATAAAATTGTTCCTCCTTAAATATTTATAAACAAAACTATATATACTATCATACATTATATTGGCGAAAAAAGCAATATATTTTTTTCAATAAAAAGCTAAATTCGGAAAAAACTGTTTTTATTTTTTTGCTCTTTAATTTTTATCCGCGAGCTTTTCGCCCAGCTTGACTATATCCCCTGCGCCCATAGTTATGAGCATATCCCCGGGAGCACAGTTTTCAATTACATATTTTTCGGCGTTTTCAAAGCTTCCGCAGTATACGCTGTTTCCTCCGAGCTTGGCTATTCTGTCAGCAAGATCCCTGCTGTGAACAAGCCCCGTATCCTTTTCCCTTGAAGCGTATATATCCACTATAACGGCTGTGTCAGCCTGCGAGAGCACCATTGCGAAGTCATCCAGAAGCTCGTATGTTCTCGTGTAGGTGTGGGGCTGAAAAACTATGCAGAGCTTATTTATATCGCCTGCTCTTGCGCTCTTTATCGTGGCGTTTATCTCTGTGGGATGATGGGCGTAGTCGTCTATTATCTTAACGCCGTTGAAGCTTCCCTTGTACTGGAAGCGCCTGTCCGTGCCGTGGTAATTGGCTATTCCTCTTACAATGGCCTCCGTGTCTATGCCGTAGAGATAGGCAAGAGCGAAGGCTGAGAGAGAATTATACACATTGTGCTCTCCCGGTATTGAGAGCGTCACGCGCGTTATGCTTTCGCCTCTGTGCATGACTGTGTATGAGCCGTGACCCATTGAATCATACTCCACATCCTTGGCGTACCAGTTGGCGCTTTCGTCCCTGCCGTAGGTCTCATAGGGGCACTTTATGCCGTCTACGACCTCGGCAAGCCTCGGTATATCTTTGTTTATGACCAGCATACCGTCCTTGGGCAGTCTTTTGGCAAAGCTGTTGAAGGAGCGGTAAATATTGTCCAGATTTTTGAAGTAGTCGACATGGTCAAGGTCTACATTCAGTATAATGGCGGAGTGGGGATTGAATTTGAGGAAGCTGTCGCAGTATTCACAGCTTTCAAGCACAAAGTAGTCCTCCCTGCCCACCTTGTAGTTTCCGCCTATGCTCGGAAGCATGCCGCCTATTGATACCGTAGGCTCCTTGCCTGCGGAAAGCATTATCTCCGTCACCATTGATGATGTGGTGGTCTTGCCGTGAGTTCCTGCCACGGATATGGGGCGCTTATATTCAAGCATGAGCATGCCCACAAGCTCGGCTCTGTCTATAACGACTGCCTGTGATGCCCTTGCGGCCATAAGCTCGGGGTTGTCCTCCCTTATTGCCGCCGTGTATACCACAAGCTCTATGTCATCGGTAATGTTCTCCGCCTTCTGTCCTATGCTGACCTTTATTCCCATGTCCGCAAGGCTGTCCGTCACTTTTGTCCTTATGCCGTCCGAGCCGGATATTACTTTTCCCTTGCTCAGCAGTATTTCGGCAAGGCTTGACATACTTATACCGCCTATGCCTATGAAGTGTACTCTCTTAAAATCCTTAAGCAACATTAGACCTGTCTCCTTTTAAAAAATGTTTATTATATCGGCTTTTACTCTGCGGAGTCCAAAAACGCCTCTGCAAGCCTTGTCATATCATCTATGGTATAGTGTCTGTTTATGGACTCAAGCGTATATGCTATGCCGTCCTTGTACCACATGAGCTGCTGCATGGGCAGTACCTCCGTTGTGTCGTTGCCGTATCTTATAACTATTTTATCCTCCTCCTCGGATGCCCTGGTGCTGTCGGATATTTCTGCGCCCTCACTTGTGTAATACAGACCTCTGTCATTATATACTGCCTCTGTACCGTCTATATTATCCGTCTGTGTATCGCCCTTGGGGAGCATATCCTCATATTCCTCCTCGGACATAGCCTTGGCATATACATACAGTCTTTCGCCTGCTGTCAGCTTGCTTGCAAGGTAGCTGTATCTCATGCCTCCGTCAAGCTCCTCGTATCTGTCAAGATTGAACTGCTCCGTTATGCTCGGAGACTGTACAACATTGTCAAGCCCCAGCGCACTGAGCTCTTCGGCAGAAGGAAGAGCGCCTGCCTCTATTTCCGAGACCTCTGCCTCCGTGCGCGGTTCCTCCTCCGTATAGGTGTTGTCAGACCCGCTCTCAAGTATGTTGCCCGTCCCTGAGCTGTCGTGCCTTATAGCCGATACGATAAGCGCGGCAATGAGTATGATGACAAGTATTATTATAAGTATAATGACATTTTTATTTCTTTTTATTGCTTTGTTTATTTCCTTGTTCATTTTTTTATTCCTTTCATGTTGTCTTTTAATAAGTATACCACAAATATCCTCCGTTGAAAATACCAAAGTATCATAATTTTTATAATTGTATACATTATTTGCCTGTTTCGGGCACATAAATGCGCGCAAGTATACAAAAAAACATAAAAATGAAAATGCCGGGCATTTTTGAGCATATATGAAAAAAAATAAAATTTTTTCATATATCGAAATATTGACTAAATACGCCTGCTGTTTTATACTGTTTCATAAATTCATACAAAACCTATATGAAAGGAGAAAATCATGATGCGATGTTGGTGTATGCGTAAAAGCACGGCAGTTTTAAATAAAAAATAAATCAAGGAGTGATAGATCATGTCAGACAAAAATACAGAAATAGTAACGGCGGAAAAATCCAAGCTCAGCGATCTGATAAGGAAAGAGGACTGGCTTGCGATATGGATAGGCTTTATATTTATTGCGGCGGTCACAATAGGAATAGCAAGCGGAGCCTATGACCTTCAGGCGGCCAAGTTTGCAACGTGGGGCAAGGGCGAGGCAGCCTTTCTCGATATATTCAAGGAAGGAACGATACCCAACCTTATACTTACATTTGTTATATTTGCATTGCTCTTCGGTATAGGCGCAGTTTTGCAGAAGAAAAGCATACGGGAATTTATACCTGCCTTTCTGGGACTTTTTATTATAACTACGGTCGTAAGGATAATATCGGCGCAGGTTATTTTCAACAGGTATCTGGAATTTGCATTTTGGGCGCTTTTGATAGGTCTTGTAATTGCAAATACCGTAAAGACGCCTAAATGGCTCAAGCCTGCATTACAGACCGAGTTTTACATAAAGGCAGGACTTGTGACCTTCGGCGCTGAGGTGCTTTTCTCAAACATAAGAAAATTCGGACTTTACGGACTGGGAATTGCGTGGATAGTAACGCCTATAGTTATAATATTCATGTGGTTCTTAGGCACAAGAGTGCTCAAGATAAAGAATAAATCTCTTGTAATAACAATAGCTACGGCAACCTCCGTCTGCGGTACCTCCGCGGCAATAGCCGTGGCGGCGGCAAGCAAGGCTAAAAAAACAGACCTGACATTTGCCGTAGGTATTTCGCTTATATTTACCGTCATAATGATGATAGCATTCCCTCTTTTCATTAAGCTGACGGGACTTAATGAGCTTATGGGCGGTGCATGGATAGGCGGTACAATAGATTCAACGGGCGCCGTGGCTCTTGCGGGAGCGGCCCTCGGAGAGCTGGGACAGACCTCGGCAACGCTTGTCAAGATGATACAGAATATACTTATAGGCTTCGTTGCCTTTGCCGTGGCTATATTCTTCACCGCGTCCGAAAAGAAGGAAAGCAAAAGCTCCGTAGGCATAGGTGAAATATGGTACCGTTTCCCCAAATTTATTTTGGGCTTCCTTGCGGCATCGGTATTTACTTCATTCATAGCGCAGAATTTATTCGGCGCGGAAGCAACAAGCACTATCATATCAAATCTGGGACAGTTCAGAACTTGGGCGTTTGCCCTTGCCTTCACAAGCATAGGACTTGAAACCAACTTCGGAGAGCTTAAGGAGCAATTTGCAGGAGGAAAACCTGTTACCCTCTATGTTGTAGGTCAGCTTTTCAACATCGTGCTGACATTTGCGGCAGTGTGGATACTTTTAAGCGGTACATTCTTCCCCGTTCCCGTATTGAATTAGGAGGCTGATGATATGAAGCTTAATAAGATAATTACAATATTTTGCGTGTTGCTTTTTATAGCCTCGGCTGTCGGCGCAGTATTTATTATGAAAAACGGCACGGGACTTATAGACGGTCTTGATGTGGGCTCGGGACAATACTACTTTACGGACATACCCAACTGGAAGCATTACTTCCTTACCGATGCCTATGACAGCCCCTTCGGAATACCGTTCCTTTCATTTCTGTTTGTGGTATGGGGAATTATTATGTTCAAGCTGTGGGTATGGCTTGATAAAAAGCTGTGATAAAGGGGAGAGCTCAGCTCTCCTCTTTTGCGTGCCGATAAAATCGATGCTTTGAAAGAAATGCCTGCTTTTTAAAATAACTGTTATACATAAAAAAATTCCCCTAAATCCAAAAAAATTCATATTGACAATAATTTTTGTCTATGTTACCATATATTTCATATAAAAACGATATAAATACTATGAAAGGATAGATGTTATGAAAACAGTAACCTCCGAGAGCTTCAATGATGAGGTCATAAATTCGGATAAAACGGTGCTTTTGGAATTTTATTCCGACAGCTGTGTTCCCTGCAGGCGAATGTCCCCTATACTGGCTGAGCTGGAGGAGGAATATGCCGATGTGGATTTTAAAAAGCTGAATGTAAATTTCAGCTTTGATATTGCCGAAAAATACAGCGTTATGACCTCGCCTACCATATTGCTTTTCAAAAACGGCAGCGAGGTAAGCAGAATAAGAGGCATTGCCTCAAAGACGGATATTGAAGCCCTTTTAAAGGAGGCGTTTATATGATACGCCTGCCGAAAAAATTCTATGGTATCATAGCGGATACTGCGCTTAAGGGAAGACCCGAGGAAATATGCGGACTCATAGGCGGTATAAAAGAGGGCAATGTAAGAGAGGTAAAGGAAATATACATATTGGAGAATATCGACCATTCAAACGAACACTTCACAATGGACCCTAAGGAACAGCTTAAGGCTGTAAAAGATATGAGAGAAAAGGGCATAGTTCCTCTCGGCAATTTTCATTCACACCCCGAAAGTCCTTCACGGCCGTCTGAGGAGGACAAACGGCTTGCCTATGACAGTGAGGCAAGCTATATGATAATTTCACTTATGAACGAAAATGAGCCTGTTCTGAAGTCCTTCAGGATAGCTGACAATGTATCTTCGGAGGAAGAAATAGAATATATTTAGGAGGTTTATATATGGATGTAGATTATGCGTTATTGAAAAAGGGCGGATTTATGCGCCAGAAGCAGAAAAATTGTTTTTCTCTGCGTCTTAAGGTAGTTGGCGGTCATCTTGATGCCAAACAGCTTTCCGTTATAGCCGAGGTCGCCGAGAAATACGGCGAGGGTTATGTTCACCTGACCTCCCGTCAGGGCGTTGAGATACCCTTCATAAAGCTTGACGACATTGACGATGTAAAAACAGCTCTTGCAAAGGGCGATTGTGAGCCGGGAGTATGCGGACCCAGAGTGAGGACCGTAACAGCCTGTCAGGGCAAGGCGATCTGTCCGAGCGGATGTATAGATACCTATGCCCTTGCGCAGGAGCTTAGCGAAAGATTTTTTGCAAAGGATCTGCCCCATAAATTCAAATTCGGCGTTACGGGCTGTCAGAATAACTGTCTTAAGGCAGAGGAAAACGATATAGGTATAAAGGGCGGTATCGAAGTAAAATGGATAGAGGATAAATGCATAAGGTGCGGTGTCTGTGAAAATATATGCCGTACAAAGGCTATTTCATTTGAGGGGGAAAGGCTTATACTTGACGAAAGCAAGTGCAACTGCTGCGGACGCTGTACAAAGGCCTGTCCTTCAGATGCATGGGAAAACAACGAGGGCTATATTCTTTCCTTCGGCGGTCTTTTCGGCAACAGGATACATAAGGGCGAGGAAATAATACCCATAATACATGATAAAAAGACGCTTTTCAGAGTGATAGATACCGCTGTTGCCTTCTTTGGCGAATATGCCAAGCCGGGCGAGAGATTTCGCTTTACCATAGAGAGGATAGGCGAGGATATATTTAGAAAAATAATTGAGGAGGCTTATAATGGCTGATTATAATATAGATGAATACACGGACATAACGGATGTGGTCTGCCCCGTTACATTCGTAAAGGCAAAGGTCGCCATAGAGGAGCTTGAGCCGGGACAGGTGCTTTCCATCCATATGAACGCAGGAGAGCCTGTGCAGAATGTACCCCGTTCCATGAAGGAGGAGGGACATAAGGTATTGAAGCTCAATAAAAATGACGACGGCACATATGATCTTATAGTGGAGAAAGGCGATGAATAATATGAAGGTAACGGTAAGCGGACAAATAAAGGAATATGAAGAAGGCATTACTCTTTTGGAGCTTGTGGAAGCGGAAAATGTGGAAATGCCCGAATATGTGACGGCATCCGTAAATGATGAGCTTCTGGGCTATCATGATTTTGAAAAAACCGTTCTTAAGGACGGAGATGTAATTGAATTTCTCTATTTCATGGGCGGAGGATGCAAATAATGGCGTTTACAAATGAACAGATAGAAAGATATTCAAGACATATAATACTTAAAGAAGTGGGCGTAAAAGGACAGAAAAAGCTCCTTGACTCAAGCGTGCTCATAATAGGCGCAGGAGGTTTGGGAGCGCCTGCGGCTATGTATCTTGCGGCGGCAGGCGTGGGAACGATAGGCATAGCAGATGCAGACGAGGTAGACCTTTCCAATCTCCAAAGACAGATAATACATGCAACAAAGGACTTGGGCAAGGCAAAGGTCATTTCAGCCAAGGAAACAATGGAGGCCATGAATCCCGATGTGAAGGTGAATACATACCGTACATTCGTAAGCGCAGATAATATTACAGAGCTTATAAAGGACTACGATTTCATAATAGACGGCACGGACAATTTCCCTGCCAAGTTTCTTATAAACGATGCCTGCGTAATGGCTAAAAAGCCATTTTCACATGCGGGCATAATACGCTTTCAGGGACAGCTCATGACATATGTCCCGGGAGAAGGCCCCTGCTATCGCTGTATATTCAAGAATCCGCCTCCTAAGGACGCCGTTCCCACATGCAAGCAGGCAGGAGTTATAGGAGCCATGGGAGGCGTTATAGGAAGCCTGCAGGCAATGGAGGCCATAAAATACATAGTGGGCATAGGCAAGCTTCTTACGGGCAGTCTGCTGACATATGATGCCCTCACTATGGAATTCAGAAAAATAAAGCTTCCCCAAAAAGTAAAGGACTGCC
>CANROO010000060.1 GCA_947632235.1 uncultured Clostridia bacterium | reverse complement strand
GTACTATATTCGGGTCAAGCTGAGTACCGCTGACCCTCTTAAGCTCCGCCTCTATCACCTCACGGGGAAGCACTCTTCTGTAGCATCGGTTGCTGCTCATGGCGTCATATGTATCGGCAACACCTATTATCCTTGCCTCGAGCGGTATGTCCTCGCCTGCCTTCTTTTCGCAGTAGCCGTTGCCGTCATACCTCTCGTGATGATATTTTGCGCCCTGCGCAATGCCTTCTATGGCTGTAAAGCTCTTGAGTATCTTTCCGCCTATAGCAGGGTGAGTCCTTATTACATCCATTTCTTCATCGGTCAGCTTGCCGGGCTTATTAAGTATGCTGTCGGGCACGCCTATCTTTCCTATGTCATGCAGGAGCGCTATGTAATATATCCTTTCCTGCTCCGCCTCCGACATGCCCATTCTCCTTGCCAGCTCTCTTGAATATTCAGCAACTCTCAGGGAGTGACCGTTTGTATATTTATCCTTGGCGTCTATTGTTTCGGCAAAGCATTCAAGCGACTGCTTCACTATCTGCCTGTATTCCTCCTGACGCTTATGCAGTGCCTTAAGCCTTGCGGCGGCAATCAGAAAAACTGCTGCGCCGGCAAGAAGCATGAGCGCTATGACAAGGAAGGCTTTGAATAAGGGATATTCGTAAAAAAGCTTTTTCTTATGGAACACTATTGCCGCCGCGTGCTCGTTTTCGGGATTTTCGGGGTCATACACTCTTGCTATGAAGGTATAATCGCCTCCCGGCAGATTTGTGTAGCTGACCTTGTCGCTCTTGCTGTCGGTGAGCACTGTTTCCTCCTCGTCAAAGCCTTCAAGGCTGTAAGCCGTTTCAAATGAGGAATTGCCCGTGTACGAAAGCACGGCAAAGTCTATTGTTATACGCTGTGCCTTGCCCGGTATGTCGGGTATGGCTGACTTGTCATATGCTTCTCCGTCTATGCTTATACCGTTTATACTCACCTCGGGCAGAGGATTGTCCGTTCCCTCAAAGCCGAATACGCTTATGCCCTGCCTTGTGGTGAGGTATAAATGTCCGCTGTCGTCCATGTAATTCCATGTGTTGGCATTGAGTGAGCCGGTAAGTCCGTGTTCAAAGCTGTATTTGACAGTTTTGACGGGGTCTCCGCTCAACAGTCTTTCCTTGTTGACCGAAAATACGCCCATGTTCTGCAGAAGCCACAGCTTGCCGTCATAGTCATACAAGTCGAATATGCTTCCTGCGCTCTTTTCAAAATTTTCAAGCTTTTTAAAGCTCTGCTTATCCCAGTAATACAGATTGTTGCCTGCGCTTATGAAATAGCTGCCGGGCGAATCGCTGTCATGTATCATTCTGAGCACAACGCCCTCTTCAAGCCCCTCGTTGAAGCTGTAGGCCGTTATTTTGCCGTCCTTGAGAGCATATATACCGCTTCCGTCACTTCCCATATATAAAGTGCCGTCGGCATCCTCCGCAAGGCAGAGTATGGACTCTATGCTCATACCGTTTGCACTGTTGCAGCTCTCGGTTACCTTGCCGTCTCGCATTATGCTTATGCCCTCCTGCGTGGCAAAAGCCATTGCGCCGTCCGAAAGCTCGGCAACGAGCCTCACCCTGTTGCTTATAAGTCCATTTGATGTGTTATAGAGCTTTATGCCCATGCTCTTTGGGTCATATGAGACTGCGCCGTAATTGCTGTAGGTCGAAAGCCATACATTTCCCTTGCTGTCCGTGAATACATGGCGCACTCTTATGCCCTTAAGCATATTTGTGAGGCTGTTTGTGACCTCCCTGCCGTCCGCCGTGACTATTGCAAGTCCGTTGTCATGGGCTATGTAAAATTCGTTTCCGCTTTTTGTCACCGCATTTATTGCAAGCTTTGATATGGATGTGTTTTCGCCGAAGGCAGATATACAGCCCTTTGTGTACTTTATTATGCCGTAGCTTGACGATGAAAACCATATGTTGCCCTCATAGTCCATGCAGGCGTCCGTAGTGGACATTGTTTGATTGGTATTGTCGGACATGAGCATGCTTCCGTCGCCGTTCATGACCGCAAAGCCGTGCTCACCGCATATAAGTATGGTGCCGTCATTGCTCACCTTTATGTTGTTGTGAGTATATATATTTCCCGTGGAATATTGCTTTGAGCTCATTTTTCCTCCGCTGTCGAAGCTGAGCACTGCAATATCATTTTCGGAGGAGCCGATATATATGTTTCCGTTTTTATCGTCCGCAAGGCAGTATACCTCGCCCGAGCTCAGAATATCGGAATAATTTATTATCTCAGCCTTTTTGTCCTTTACAACGGCGCATTTGCCCGAATTCATGGCGGCCCATATCCTGCCTGTGCTGTCACAGCCTATGGAATAAATGGTCTCTCCCGCAAGCGTGCTGTCGCTGTAGGGCTCGACCGTCAGCTCATCCTCATTTATTTCGCCCATGCCGGAATTTGAGGCTATGTATATTTTGCCGTCAAGTCCCTCGGCAAAGTCCCTTATGCAGAGGAAGGAAAAGTCATCGGGGCTTGCTATGGCGCCGAATGCACCGTTTTCATATTTATATACGCCCGCATCGTTTGTGCCTATCCAAAGTCTTCCCCTTGAGTCCTCGAAAAGTGACCTTATGGACGAGGAGGGTATTGACTTTTCGGTGCTGTAGTTTCGGAATGTGCTTCCGTCATAGCGTATAAGTCCGCCGTAGCTTCCTATCCATATGTATCCGTCGGAGGACTGAAGTATAGTGTTTGCCTCGCCCGTGGGAAGGCCGTTCTGCTCGTTGAAAAGCGTCCTGACATAAGAGCCCTGTCTTTCCGCCGCCTCGTCATTATCCGCAGGCTCCGCAAATGTACAGGTAAGAGTGCAGAGCAGGCACATAATGAATGATACGGCTCTGAATATATGTTTTTTAATATCCCTTTTTTTCATCGCGTTCTCCTGTTTTTTTGTTATAAATATATTCAACACATTCAAATTACTTACGGCAATACGCTAAAAATTGTTTTCTTCCTTTATTCTGTCCATTATTTCAAGCCACACCTTAGCCGAAGCATCGCTGGGCATTCTCCAGTCGCCTCTGGGGCTCAGGCTCACGGAGCCCACCTTGGGACCGTCGGGCAGACAGCTTCTCTTGAACTGCTGAGCAAAAAAACGCCAATAGAAATTCCTGAGCCATTTATAAAGCACTGCATCGTCATATTTTCCTCTGAATGCAATCTTTGAGAGATAGAATATTTTATCCGGCTCATAGCCGAGCCTTACCATATTGTACAGGAAGAAGTCGTGAAGCTCATAGGGTCCCACAACATCCTCGGTCACCTGTGCTATTTCGCCGTTGTCATCGGGTGGAAGAAGCTCGGGAGAAATGGGCGTATCGAGTATATCATTGAGCACCTGCCTTAGGCCCTCGTCCTCTGTTGTGTCGGCAATGTAGCCTATGAGATATTTTATAAGTGTCTTGGGTATGGAGCAGTTTACGCCGTACATGCTCATGTGGTCGCCGTTGTAGGTAGCCCAGCCCAGAGCCAGCTCGCTCAGATCGCCCGTGCCCACAACAAAGCCGTTGTATCTTGATGCCATATCCATAAGCACCATTGTCCTCTGCCTTGCCTGAGAGTTCTCAAATGTGAGGTCATGCACGGCAGGGTCATGGCCAATATCCTCAAAATGCTTCATTACTGCATCCCTTATGTTTACCTCCACAAGCGTTGCACCTATTTTTTTAACAAGCGCCTCCGCATTGGCGTGAGTTCTGTCGGTAGTGCCGAAGCATGGCATCGTTACGGCTATTATGCCCTTTTTGTCAAGCCCTGCCAGCTCATAAGCCTTATCGCAAACTATGAGCGCCTGTGTGGAGTCAAGTCCTCCACTTATGCCTATAACGACATTTTTGCAGCCTATGTGCTCTATGCGCTTTTTAAGTCCGTGCGCCTGTATGTTTATTATCTCCTCACAGCGCTTTTCCCTGAGCCTTATATCGGAAGGCACAAAGGGAGAAGGGTCTATGAAGCGGTCAATATCGCAGTCATTCGGCATAAAGTCAATAAATATCTTTGTGTATCCGCTGTCATCGGTCCTGAAGGTGGTGTTCCTTCTTCTCTCGGCAGAAAGCCTCATGACATCTATGTCGCCGTATATTATGCCGTTTTCAAATCTCCTTGCTTCGGCAAGTGTTATGCCGTTTTCGCATATCATATTATGTCCCGAATACACAACATCCGTTGTGGACTCGCCCCCGCCTGCGCAGGCGTAAACATATCCTCCGAGAGTTCTTGCGGACTGATTTTTAACAAGAGATTTTCTGTACACATCCTTGCCCGTTATCTCATTGCCTGCGGAAGGGTTCGCTATTATCACGGCTCCGGCAAGAGCGTGCCTTGAGGACGGAGGCACAACGCTCCAAAGATCCTCGCATATCTCAACGGCAAGGCTGAATTCATCCATATATTTTGACTTTATTACAATATCCGTGCCGAAGGGTATATTATCGCCCAGAATATCTATATATACCGTTTCCCCGAGCGCCTCTGTGAACCAGCGCATCTCGTAAAATTCGTTATAGTTGGGAAGATATGTCTTGGGTATGAGCGCAAGTATATGTCCCCTGTAAATAACGCAGGCGCAGTTATAGAGATTGCCCGCATGCTCAAAGGGCAGTCCGGCTATTGTTATCATATCCATGCCGGCAGATGCCTCTTTTATTTTTTTTAGGCCGTCCAAGCAGGCATCGAGCAGAGCCTTCTGTCCGAAGAGGTCTCCGCAGGTGTAGCCCGTCACGCAAAGCTCGGGAAAAACAATGAGCTCCGCATTGTTTTTGTAAGCCCTTTGCATACATTCTATTATCGACTCCGTATTATAGATGCAGTCAGCCGTCTTTATTTCGGGTGTTGCCGCCGCTGTCCTTATAAATCCGAATTTCATATTATCCTCCTAAAAATACGGCATTAATTATAATCAACTATATTTTACCCTAATTCGGAGCAAATTACCATAAAAATAATTTAATAAGGCAAAAAAATAGCTTATTTTGTAAAAAATAAACATAAAACATCACAAAACACAGCTTTTTTTAGAAAAAAATAACATTGAAAAACATAGTGTAAAAGCCTGTTTTACGAATTACTTATAAATTTTTGAAAAAATTACATTTTTTTTGTTGTAATTTACCATAGAAATGTGGTATGATATAGTTAAAGAGAAAACATAGCGGAATGGAGGGATCAAAGCTATGCAAAAAAAAGAAATGATGGCTATGCTTTTAGCCGGAGGACAGGGAAGTCGTTTAGGCATACTGACAATGGACAAGGCAAAGCCTGCTGTTGCATTTGGAGGTAAATACAGGATAATCGACTTTCCAATGAGCAACTGCGTAAACTCAGGCGTAGATACGGTCGGTGTACTCACACAGTATCAGCCCCTTACACTCAACCAGCATATAGGTATAGGTGTTCCCTGGGATCTTGATACCAGAAACGGCGGTGTGTCTATACTTGCGCCTCACCAGACCGAGGGTGAAAAGGGCGAGTGGTATTCGGGCACAGCCAACGCTATCTATCAGAACATTGACTACATCGATGCAAACAAGCCCGAGTATGTGCTTATTTTATCGGGCGACCACATTTACAAGATGGATTATGCGGCTATGCTTAAATTCCATAAGCAGAATAACTGCGACGTAACCATCGCCGTTCTTGAGGTCACCATGGAAGAGGCAAGCCGTTTCGGCATAATGAACGCCGATGAGAACGACAAGATATATGAATTTGAGGAGAAGCCTGCAAATCCCAAGAGCAACCTTGCGAGTATGGGTATATACATATTCACATGGTCAAAGCTGAGGGAGGCTCTTATCGAGGACAACAAGATCCATGCCGACAGCGATTTCGGCAAGCACATCATACCGTCCATGCTCAACAAGGGTATGACGCTCTATGCTTACAGATTCAAGGATTACTGGAAGGACGTAGGAACAATAGAGTCCTATTGGGCAGCAAATATGGAGCTTATAAGGACTCTTCCCGAGTTCAATCTCTATGAGGATTTCTGGAAGATATATACAAACAGCAATCTTCAGCCGCCCATGTATGCAGGCGCTAATTCCGAGATAAAGACAAGCATAGTTTCGGAGGGCTGTCAGGTAGACGGCAAAGTAGTTCATTCCGTGCTCAGTAAGAATGTTACAATAGAAGAGGGCGCGGTGATAAAGGATTCTATCGTTATGGAGGGCTGTCACATAGGCAAGAATGTTGTGCTTGACAGATGCATAATAGATCAGAACACCGTTATAGGCGACAACGTTGTGGTAGGCGCAGGCGACAATGTTCCCAACGAGGCAAAGCCTGCCATATACAACACAGGCATAACTGTTATCGGCAGCAACACTACCGTTCCCGACGGAATAGAGATAGGCAAGAACTGCGTTATTTACGGCAAGACAACGGCTGATAATTACACAGACAGCAAGCTTCCGAGCGGACAGAATGTAGTAATTCTTGAGGAGGCGATTTGATCATGAAAGCTATTGGTATTATTTTAGCCGGCGGAAACAGCGAAAGACTTAAGAGCCTCTGTAAGGTAAGAGCAATCGCGGCTATGCCCGTTGCCTCGTCATACAGAGCAATCGACTTTGCACTGAGCAATATGTCAAATTCTTCCATAAACAAGGTAGCTGTGATCACGCAGTACAACTCAAGAAGTCTTCAGGACCACCTTTCATCGGCAAAGTGGTGGGATCTTGACAGAAAAGAAGGCGGACTTTATATATTCACCCCCTTCCTTTCAAGCGACAACAATTTCTGGTTCAGAGGCGTAGCTGATTCTATATATCAGAACATCTCCTTCCTCCAGAGGAGCCACGAGCCCTATGTTGTGATAGCATCGGGCGAGGCTGTTTACAAAATGGACTATCAAAAGCTTCTTGACTACCACATCGAAAAGGGAGCAGACATCACCATAGTTACAAAGAATGCAGACGAGGCAGGCAAGGATCCCCACGACTACGGCGTTGTAACATATGATGAGGATATGAAGCTCACAGGCTTTGAAGAAAAGCCCATAGAGCCAAAGGGCAACGATATTTCGCTCGGTATATATGTTATTTCAAGACCTCTGCTTATAAAGCTTCTTGAAAACGCTATACCCAAGGGATATTATGACTTTGTAAAGGATATAATCCTCAGAAACAAGAATCATCTCAATATTTACGGCTATCGCTTTGACGGCTATTGGAACACTCTCAACAGTGTAGAGGCTTATATGCAGACCAATATGGACTTCCTTAAGCCCGAGATACTTGCAGAGCTCAAGAGCGAGCCTTACATCACAACAAAGCCCAGCGATGACCCGCCCGCAAAGCTCAACTCCACAGCGGAGGTAAAAAATTCTATCATAGGCACGGGTACTATAATCGACGGCTCCGTTTCCAATTCTGTGCTTTTCAGAAAGGTAACGGTTTCGGAGGGCGCAACAGTAAATAATTCTATAATTATGAAGAGCTCTTATATAGGCAAGGGCTGTGTTATAGAAAACGCCATTATAGATAAGGAAGCTGTCATAAGCGACGGCAAGCAGGTGATAGGTTCAGCCGATGATCCCATTGTTATAACAAAGGGTCAGGTAATCTGATAATTTAATAGAGTGATAATATAAACCTCCCCATCGGAAAATACCGATGGGGAGGTTTTAGATTGTTTGTACTGGCCTCAGATAGGAATACTTGCTATGTGATATAGTTTTGATTTTGATGCTTTAAGGATAGTTCAAGCCATAGCAATAAAACAGTTATTAATAATTTAACTTTTCATTAATTTTTTCTTCTCGGCTTTTAAATCAGCAACTTTATGATTTAAATGTATTAATGCATCATCATTTTCTTTTGTCAATTTATTATACCATATTAAATATGCAATACCGGCACCTAAAAATAATACTATTAAAAGTGTCATCCACCATGGCGGCGCCATATGAAACAAAAAACACAATAATGCACAAAAAATCCCGCTGATCAAATCTATCAAACCACAGATCAATATCCTGCGATTTTCCTCTCTTTTACTGCTTTCCCTATAGCTTATACTTGAATATAAATTTTTAATTTCTTCATCAATATCATTTATATGAAGATTTAACTTTTCATCGGGAGCTACATTAATAATTCTCTCTTTTAACGAAGCTTTAAATTCAAAAAGCCAATTATTTTTTTCAGATTCAATGATTTTCATTGCAAATTCATATATGGTTTTTGCTGACTCTGCATCACTGAATTCACTGTATATTGCATCACCCAAGTGTACAAGTAATGAAAAAGCCGAAATTGACCATGAACGTGCAGTTTTATATTCACTGCTTATTGAAGAATTTTCTTTATAATGTTTTACTGCTGCCGTGATAAATTCCATTACTAAATATTCTATTTTTGATATAATTTCAATGTATATGTATGTCCACTGTTCTTCATCTACATTATCCTTTATAAGCATAAATGTTGTATCAATGGTATTTTTAAGGCCGGCAGCTTCATTTTCAATCTGAATTAATTTACAGGTCCTTGCCCTATAATATGCACTATAAAAATACGCTTCCCAATCATTAGGTCTTTCTGCGGTAAGCATATCATAATATTTTTTTGCATTTTCTTCATTATCTTCTTCTTTTGCCCTCCTCGCAAGCTGATAAAGGTTTTCTAGTTTTTCACTGACATCAATTTTTACTGTGCTCCCGGATACATCCACGTTACCCTCTATCATCATCTTTTTTGCTTCCTCAACGGAATATTTTGTGTTACAGTTTTGACAAACAAATACACCATCTTGTTTAATTAGATCTGTGCTTCCGCACATTTCACATATCAATTGTTTCATATATTAGTCCTCATTTCTATCATCTATATAATATTCACAATGTACTGATGTTCTGCAATTCCTATCATAAGTTGTGCATTGTACAGCAGTACAAATTCTGTTTTTTCCTGTGCCTTTTGAATATATGCAATGCGCAGGGTGACGCCTTTTCTCATTTATCGGTTTTCTTAATGTTGTCAAATGTGCAGGCACTCCCTGCATATCTCTTATCCTTGCCAATCATATCATTCCTTCATTATCTTACATTTTTTATTTCTTTCAAACAATAATTCCTCCGTGTTCTTTATTAATTCTAACTTATCTGTTTCACTTGATTTCAAAAGCTCAATATTGTTTCTTATTTTTTCGTCTAAATCCGTCAGTCTGTAATTAGACATAGGATCGCTGTATCGCAGCTTTGAAGCAAGCACCCTTAATTTCTCAGAAATATCATTATCCTTTTCTTTTTCTGCAATTATTTCTACATCCGTCTGAAGCTCTTTTAAAATATAGACCTTTTTTTGTATATTTTCTTCAAAGCTTTTTACATTATTTTTTCCAAAATCAACAGAAAGCAAAATTACCGCAAACACCGCTAATATAGTACTGCATGAAACAACAGATGACCATAACGGCAAATTTGGCAAAATTCTGAATATTAAAGCAACAAATACCTGTATTATAATATAAACAATACCTATATGTATTAACGGTATACCTAGAAATTTGTTCTTAAGCAAGTCATCACTCTTAAATGCAAATTGCCATATTACAGCTTGTGATGCAAAAGATAATAATGAGAAAAAATATGCTGCGTAAAAGGCATTTGATTTATCAATGGGAATGAAAACAACAAAAATATTAAATAACATAAAACACAACAACAGTATTAAATAAGTATAAATTTTATTGCTTTTCATTGAAATCACTCCCTCCTGGTTCCGCATTTAGGACAGAATTTGCTTTCTTTTATAAATTTGTATCCACAGTTTTTGCAGGTATCATTATTCACAAGCCTGACACCGCAGTTATCACAAAAAACGGCTCCATTTATAACTTTTGCGCCGCAATTATCGCAATACATTTCAGATGTTGTATTATTATTAATATTATCAAATGCTCCATTGACAGAGCTTCCGACAATTCCGCCGACTACTCCGCCTACGCCTGCCATGGTCCCTAAGCCTACACCCATATTGGCAAATTGTCCCACAGCTTCATTATCTGCGATCTTTTCCGCAACATCAAAGCCGCGTTCCTGATGATAAGTATAGCCTTCAATTTTTCTCTTTTTTGCAATACCTTCGGATTCAATTACCATTTTCCTTGCTTCTGTTTCTTGATTTATAATATCTATATTTTGTTTGAGTTTGGCTTCTGTAATATCGGCATATTGACGAAAATGCAATTCCTTGAATTTTTCATACTGAATATCACCGTCGGGCTTAATGACCGTAGAAACCCAAAATTTTCTTAAATCTATACCATATTCTGCAAAATCAGGTCTGAGCTTATTTTTTAAATCTGATGAAAATTTGTCTAGATTTTCGTCTATTTCAAAAATATTTATTGAATCAGATTTCATTATCTGAGCAATATAAGTTTTTATTTTTGACATTAATATTGCTCTAAAAAAACTTATAAGTTGTTTTTGTCCGAGATATTTCTCTGTACCTACCAGATTTATCAGCAATTTTCTTGAATCTGAAACAGAAATGGACATCTCGCCGCTCGCACCAATCGATAAAGGAAATTTATAGATCGGTTCTAAATATTGCACTCTGCTGTCTGTTCCCCAATGTATAGACATTTGCTCAACTTTGTTTATAAAATATACTTCGCAATGAAAAGGCGTTTCTCCATTTGTAGATATGTTCATGAATTTTTTCAACAATGGTAGATTTGCTGTTTCAAGGGTATACCGACCTGCTTCAAACAAGTCCAAAGCCTGTCCGTTTACAAGAAAAATCGCTTCTTGAGACTCATGAACAATAAGTTGAGTAGTTGTATTGAAATCCTCACAAGGATGTTTCCATACAAGAGTACTGTTATCTCCCTCATATTTGATTATTTCTGCAAAATTTGCCAATAATATCCTCCTCCTTTTCAATGCGTCTTAATGTATACTTTAGGACGGTTGCGAAAAGTGCTTTTATTTGCTCAAATTTTTATCGAGTTTAGCCAAATTATATTGACAATAAAATCAAAATATGGTACAATTTTACCGAGAAAAACGAAAACAAAAAAGACCGTCCTAAACTATAGTTTGAGACGGTCGCAAAGTGGTTTGTATTTTCCCGTTTTGGGAAAATATAAAATTTCTGCTTCTTGGGCTGGGTAAAATTTTTGTATGTATACTTGCACAGAGCAGAGATTTGTGATATTTTTATTTTTATATAGGGATAAAAAGGAGATGTAAAGAGATATAAATTATTATAAAAAACTTAAAAAAATCGGACATAAGTTCACTACACCGCTTCCATTAGTAAAAGTTAACAAAAGATTTTCGAAATGTTCATAGAATAATACTATTTGTCACTTCACTTCCGGAATTTTTTGGTGTAAAATGTTTATATGAGTTGAAACGACTCAAAAAACATTGCAGAAGGGGGTGAATATTATGTCAAAAGAGTACATTCACGAATTGATCGTTGAGGCGGCAGACAGAATATATAATTCTTCCGATTCGCCTGTCTCAAGAACAACCGAATTGCTTGTGGCTGAATTCTATGACAGCATAGAACGTCTCCTGACAGAGGTTATATATGAACTTTATAACGCTCAGTTGTCAGCGACAAAAGAAAGCGATAAGTAAAAATGAAAATAAATGCCCTCCCGAACGGGAGGGTGTTTTCATGCGGGGAAATTGTGCATATCATAGCAGTAGGGGAGACCTTCGGTCTCCCGCGGGCGACTGCAAGTCGCCCCTACAGGCAAGGGAGTAGCAAAATTTTATAGTCTTTGCTAAAAATTCAATAAAGTAGGCGTGCTATGGCTGTCCGCAATACTTCGTTCAGTATTTTCGGCGAAGCCGAAAACCGTCTTTCAGACGTCCGATAAATCTTTCGGTACAATATTACTGCTCGCCCACGCAACCAAGACACGCCCCTACAAACTACTATGTGAACTAACCACTTGTAGGGGCGAGCATTGCTCGCCCGCAAAATTTCATATAACAAGGTGTTTTATCGACACGCAATATCCCCCGGCTGAGCCGGGGGATATTTATTTTA
This sequence comes from uncultured Clostridia bacterium, assembly GCA_947632235.1. Lineage (GTDB taxonomy): Bacteria > Bacillota > Clostridia > Lachnospirales > CAG-274 > Gallispira. The sequence goes on along the minus strand of CANROO010000060.1, from coordinate 1,899 downwards.
CTTCATATAAAAATATTTTTTATCTATCTTCTTCCATATATCTTCTTCATAGTAAACACTGCTTAGATTCTGGTGTTTATGATCCGGGTGGAGTTTCTTGCATATGTAATACTCCTCACCGCCTTCCTCTCCCGAATACTTCATGTCGCCTACTAACGGCATCCTCATCCGCAATGCAGACATAGAACATATTGCCCTGCCGATATACGTTTCCGGGCTTCAAAACTGCATTTTTGTCAGCTTTCAAGCTTTCCTATGAAATTGCTCTACAAGCACAAGACTTATAAACACTTTACTTATGAAAAAATATGTATTTATTTTTTACTCTTAGACAATTTTTCCGAAAATTCCATAAGCTTCAAAAAATTATCCGGATTTTGTATAAGGTTACTTAAAAGCTGAATCTGCAGAGCTGTGTACTGTGATACAGGCTGCTGAGCACTCTGCATACTCTTTATGACTGTGGCTATTGTTTCAGCATTTATGTTTTTGATTTCCTTTTCTACAGCATTTATAGAATCCAAGATCTGATATAAAATAGGCATTACAGCGGACATTGTGTTTTCAGTAGGTTTATCTTCCAACGACATATTGTTATCCTCCGAAAAATCAAAAGATTCTATAGTCTTAGCTAAACGAGCCTTGACTTCTTCAACATTATCCAAATCTGTCAAGTCATATTCAAGAGTGCGTATTGTCGCTATATCAAACGGCATTTTTTCTTGCACACTTTTTAAATATATGATCGGTTTTTTAGTTCTTGCTCTGTAACCCATTTCATAAAAGACATTTGGATTTAAGCCGGTAATATCAGCAATAACCAGCTCAGAGTTTTCAAGATGATCAATTATTGTTTGTGTAATAGAATTTGCATCATTTAATTTATCAGCTCTTATTGCCTCAAAACCACAATTTTTACATACAGGTACAAGAATATGCTTAAAAAGCTTGTCCGCGTTGATTCTTGCAGCACTTTTCTTTTCACCTATAGGCGATACAACAAAGCATTTTTTCATATACTCCCTCCTAGCATTAACAGCATATACACCTCTGTCTATTTTTATTATAGAGCCTTTCCTAAGCAATGTATTTAGGGAACCTGCAAATTGTCCCTCTGTATAATCATCACTATTATGTTCTGCCAGATAATTTTTCATATCCTGAACAGTATGTTCCTGCCCGTCAGCCAATAACTTTAAAACCATTTCTTGTATTTTTGCGCTTGAAATCAAAAGATCATCTCCTTTATTATCAATATATCATATTTTGAAATCTTTGTCAATGTATATTTTGCAAGAATGCATTTTATTCTTGTCTGATACAAGATTTGTGTGGAAAGCAATAGGCGCTTCGTTTGCCTTACTTCGTGTTTTTTTCTTTATATACTGCGGTTTTATACATATTGCATTTTCTTGTATTTCTTTTAATTCTTGTTTTGTATGTAAAAACAAAATAAACCAAATGTGATTTCTTGTCCGAGATTTCAGTCTTTAGGTTTTATTAATAGGCATCTAAAATAACAAACAAAGCTAAACCTACTTTATATTTATATAAATTGCTTAAATTTCTAAGTAAATTTTTGTAAATAATTTAACTTGTAAGGATATAACAAAAATGCTATTATATTTATAGTGGGAGAGCAATAATAATTATTGATTCTTTTCATAAAAAATCCTGTTTCTTAGTGAAACAGGATTTTTTAGTGTTTATTTATATCTCATGGCTCCGCTCATCATGCAAACTCCGTCTGCGCCCGCATTTATACAGCTTTCGGCGTTATTTTCGTTTATGCCTCCGAGGGCGTATACGGGTATGCTTACAGCCGAGCATATATCGCTCAGCCATTCAAGGCCCTTAGGCTCCAGCCCTGCCTTGCAGTCGGTGGCAAAAATATGGCTT
>CANROO010000059.1 GCA_947632235.1 uncultured Clostridia bacterium | reverse complement strand
GGAACTTCACTTGATTTTTTATAAAAATCAAGTGAACACGGCTGGTTCCTACATTAGCCAAACTGAAAGAAATGCAAGCATTTCTTTCAAGCGTGTCGATTTTATCGACACGCAGAAAGGAGAGCGCAGGCTCTCCTTTTAAAATTTATACCTGTTTATATCCTCCTGCTTTATTCCGGGGTGTATGGCTATATTTATACTGTTGGCTATGATGTTGACTATGTTTTCTATAACAGCGTCCACCTCCTTGGGCGTGACGAACATATTCTCGGAATATGGTTCCAGCACTTCCTTTATGAGCTGATATTTTTCCTCCTCCGCCATTTTGCTCAGCATATTGTAGAACTCGCTGTCCTTTCGGCTTTGGCTCAAAAATGCCTCCGTGAGCCTGTCTATGGTGTCGTTTGCAAGAGTAGCGGCATCCACAACTGTAGGCACGCCTATGGCTATTACGGGCACTCCGAGGGATTTTTTGTCTATTGTTTTGCGCCTGTTGCCCACTCCTGCGCCCGGAGCAACGCCCGTATCGGAAAGCTGAATGGTAGAATTGACACGTGAGACACGCCTTGCCGCAAGGGCGTCTATGGCTATAACGAGGTCGGGCTTCACCCTCTGCGTAACGCCCTTCACCACCTCCAGAGTTTCAATGCCCGTCATGCCCATAACGCCCGGCGCAAGAGCCGCTACGGAGGCAACGGAATTGTTTATATCCTCGGGCACGGTGTCCTTTATGTGCCTTGTGACAAGTATTTTTTCCACCACCTTGGGACCCAGCGAATCGGGCGTGACCTGCGAATTTCCAAGGCCTATCACAAGTATTGTTTCTGCGTTTTCGGGGCAGAGCTTTTTTATGTGACGGCTAAGTATTGCTATGAGCTTTTCGTGCGCCTGCCTGTCGTTTTCCTTTATAAAACTGCTTTCAAGCGTTATATAGCTCCCCTTCGGCTTTCCCATTGTCCTTGCGCCCGTGTCGTCCGTTATATTCACAATTGTAACGGCAGTGCTGCCGAGACTGCATTCCTCTCTTATCATCTCGATGCCCCTTCCGCTGCCGCTCACGCTCATGTTTTCGGCAGTTTCCAAAGCCAGATCGGTATACGGCGAAAACTTCAAATCTATCCTCTCCTTTTTTAGGAATATCAAAAAACACGCCTGTACTTAGTTTTTATAAAAAAATGCAAAATATTCATTGACAAAGTATCCAAAATAAGATATAATAATTTTCGTGTAATCAGTTGATGCAGTCGTTCTGTGTCTTTTAAACCCCTCTAAGTTTGCATTACACATGACACATATTTACAGTTTTATTTTTTAACAGGGAGGAAATTCCAATGGCTAACATTAAGTCTGCTAAAAAGAGAATTTTAGTTATCAACAAAAAGACATTGAGAAATAAGATGGTTTCATCTGCAACAAAGACTGCAATAAAGAAGGTCATCACAGCCGTTAACGCAGGCGACAAGACAGCTGCCGCAGACGCTTTAAAGGCGGCAACAAAGGCTATCGATATGGCATGCACAAAGGGTATTCTTCATAAGAACAATGCCTCAAGAAAGAAGTCAAGGCTTGCAAGGCTCGTAAACAACATGTAATTTCAAAAAGCACTTGAAAAAGCAAAAATATTGTGTTATAATGATTTTGACAAAAAAGACATTGTAGTACATTTATACTGCACAAAACCCCCGAGAGCTGCCACTCCCGGGGGCTTGTGCTTTGACCGTAACTATGTACGGCAAAGTCAAGGCTTATTGTCATTGTTCAATCTGTCAAGCCATTTGCAGATATAATGCGATATGATACCCGCTGCGACAGAAAGTAAAAAAGACAGGATGTAGTACATTTTGTTCTGCACCTCCCTTCCGTGTCGGAATGGGTAATGACAACACAAATATTATACCGCATTATCTGCATTTTTTCAACACAATATATAAAAAGTCCCCGAAGAGCCGGCACTCCCGGGGGCTTTTTATATGCGCTTTCCCACAAAAAAAGCGTCCCTTCTCGGACGCTTTTCAGCATTAATATCTCAGTCAACGGAAACAACTGTTCTCTTATTGTAGGAACCGCAGTTCTTGCAGACTCTGTGAGGCATCATGAGCTCTCCGCACTTACTGCATGCAACTAATGTGGGAGCGGATACCTTCCAGCTCTGAGCCTTTCTCTTATCTCTCTTTGACTTGGACATTCTGCCCTTGGGACAAATTGACATTACGCACACCTCCTTGACCGTAATTATTGATCATCGTTAAACATATTCAATAGCTTTTCAAATTGCGGATTGACATAACCCCTGTCGCAGCCGCAGTCACCCTCGTTGAGGTCGTGACCGCACTTGGGGCATAGCCCTTTGCAGTCCTCACGGCATAATATCTGCATGGGAAGAGCAAGCATTATATCGGCTGTAACGGCAGGCTTAAGGTCGATCGTCTTGTCCGAAACAAGCCATATTTCGCCGTCCTCGTCTGCTTCCTCGCCGTAAGCCTCGTCAAGCTCAGCGCTTATGCTCAGCTCAAAAGGCTTAAGACAGCGGTCACAGCGAGTGTTTAAAACCGCATCCATACTGCCTCTCACGATGTAAAGGCTGTTGTCCCTTCTGCACACATTGCCTCTGACGCTGACCCTTGCGCCTGTCATGCCCGAGGGCAAATTGACATCAACATTTTCGTCAAAGCTGAAATCCACAGACCTGCCGTCAATATTTCTAACATCAATAAGCATTAAAAACACTCCCAAGCATCAGAAAAGCCGTGCGCGCGGACTATCCGCAATATTTATCACAATACGCTTATTATATCATTGTGAATATGGTTTGTCAAGCATTTTTATACACAAAAAATGCGAATAAAAATTTGGCTGTATTCGACAAAATAAATAAAGGGGTACGGGCCGGGACATACCCTCCCCTCACAAAAAAAACTCTGCCCTGTTCCGCCCCGGAAATATTCTGAAATTATTGTTAATTTTTAATAAAACCCTTTATTTTTATTCTAAAATGTGTTATAATTGATTTTAGATATTGGGGCAATATACCCCCACAAGGAGAAGAAACAATGTCGCAGCAGGAAAATATGCAAAATATTGAAAATAATGAATACAATGAAAATCAAATACAGATACTCGAGGGATTAGAGGCTGTAAGGAAAAGACCGGGTATGTACATCGGTTCCACATCCATACGCGGTCTGCACCACTGTGTGTATGAAATAGTCGATAACTCCGTGGATGAGGCTCTTGCAGGCTTCTGCTCGCACATAGAGGTTAAGATACACGAGGACAACACCGTATCCGTAAGGGACAACGGCAGAGGCATTCCCGTGGGCATTCACCCCCAGAAGGGCATACCTGCGGTAGAGGTTGTTTTCACCATACTTCACGCAGGCGGAAAGTTCGGCGGAGGAGGATACAAGGTGTCGGGTGGTCTTCACGGCGTGGGCGCTTCCGTTGTGAATGCCTTAAGCGAGTGGCTTATAGTTCGTATTTATCACGAGGGCAGCGTTTACGAGCAGAGATATGAAAGAGGAAACGCCGTTGAAAAGCTCAAAATAATAGACAGCTGCGATATGTCCGAAACAGGCACATATATCCGCTTCAAGCCCGATGCGGAAATATTTGAAGAAACTGTTTTTGATACCGAAACAATCAAAAATCACCTCCAGGAAACGGCTTTTCTCACAAAGGGACTCAGAATTTCTTTAAAGGACATGAGAACCGAAGAAAAGCCCGAATATGTTTTCCAGTATGACGGCGGTATAAAGGAATTTGTGGCAAATATCAATTCCTCCAGAGAGCCCATGTACAATGAAATATTCTACTGCGAGGGAACATACAACAACATAGCCGTAGAGGTGGCTTTCCAGCACAGCGAGGAATTTTACAACGAGATAAACTATTCGTATGTAAACAATATAAACACGGTTGACGGCGGCACCCATATACAGGGCTTCAGAACCGCTCTTACAAAGACTGTCAACGACTACGGCAGAAAGTTCGGTCTGCTTAAGGCAAGCGACAAAAATCTGACGGGCGACGACATAAGAGAGGGCATGACCTCCATTGTCAGCGTTAAGATAGAGGACCCGCAGTTCGAGGGTCAGACAAAGGGCAAACTCGGCACAAGCGAGGCTGTGATTGCCGTTTCAAATGTGCTCAATGAAAAGCTTACCTATTTCCTTGAAGAAAATCCCGAGATAGGCAAAGCCATAATAGAAACCTCGCTCAGGGCTTCGAGAGCAAGGGAAGCAGCCAAGAGAGCCAAGGAGCTTGTAAGGCGCAAGGATATACTCGAAAGCAGTAAGCTCCCCGGAAAGCTCACCGACTGCTCCGAAAACGATCCCTCCGTATGCGAGATATATATAGTTGAGGGTAACTCCGCAGGCGGTTCGGCTGTAAAGGCAAGGGACGCAAAGACACAAGCTGTGCTCCCGCTTAGAGGCAAGATACTCAATGTAGAAAAAGCCAGGATAGAAAGAGTGCTCGGAAACGAGGAAATAAAGTCTATGATAACTGCCTTCGGCACGGGAATACACGAGGATTTCGACATAGACAAGCTCAGGTATCACAAGATAATTCTTATGACGGATGCCGATGTGGACGGAGCGCATATTACAACGCTTCTTCTGACATTCATTTTCCGCTTTATGCCAAGGCTCATAGAGGAGGGCTATGTTTATCTGGCTCAGCCTCCGCTCTATAAGCTGGAAAAGGGCAAGCAGGAAAGATATGCCTATTCCGATGAGGAAAGGGATTCCATAATAAAAGAAATGGGCGGAATGGATGGCATGAAGCCCATACAGAGATATAAGGGTCTGGGCGAAATGGACGCTTCACAGCTGTGGGAGACCACAATGGACCCCGAGAAGAGAATACTTGTGAGGGTCACTATAGACGATGCAAGGATAGCCGACGGTGTGTTCAGTCAGCTCATGGGCGACAAGGTAGAACCCAGAAGAATATTTATACAGGAAAATGCCAACTATGTTACAAATCTGGATGTATAAAAGGCATTTTATTGATAAGAGGTAGCAATAATGGATAACAGTACACAGTATGATAAAGTCGTACATGCCGAAATATCGGAGACGATGCGCACATCATATATAAATTATTCCATGAGCGTTATTGTTTCCAGAGCGCTCCCCGATGTAAGGGACGGTCTTAAACCCGTTCACAGGCGAATACTCTACGCCATGAACGAGCTTGGACTCGATCCTTCAAAGGGCTATAAAAAATGCGCCCGTATAGTCGGCGATACCATGGGTAAATATCATCCCCACGGCGACGCGGCAATTTACGACGCTCTTGTCAGACTTGCGCAGGATTTCTCTATGAGGTATCCCCTTGTGGACGGTCACGGCAACTTCGGCTCCGTTGACGGCTATCCCGCGGCGGCGCAGAGATACACGGAGGCTAAGCTGGCTAAGATAAGCCTTGAAATGCTTGCCGATATAGACAAGAACACAATAGATTTTCAGGACAACTACGACGGAGATTTCAAGGAGCCCACAGTGCTCCCCTCCCGTATACCCAATCTGCTTGTAAACGGCTCCAACGGCATTGCCGTGGGCATGGCAACAAATATTCCCCCGCATAACCTCTCTGAGGTAATAGACGGACTTGTTAAAATAATAGACAACAAGATCGATGAAAACAGGGAGACCGACATTGACGAGCTTATAAAAATAATAAAGGGTCCCGATTTCCCCACGGGCGGAAATATACTCGGAAGGCTCGGCATAGACGCTGCCTACAGAACGGGCAGAGGCAGGATAAAGCTCAGAGCCGAAGCCGAAATAAATCAGCTTGAAAACGGCAGAGAGCAGATCATAATAAGAGAAATACCCTATCAGGTGAACAAATCCGCCATGATAGAGGGCATAGCAAACCTTGTAAAGGACAAGAAAATTGACGGCATATCAGGCATACAGGATAATACCAACGACAGAAACGGTATTTTCATTGTCATAGACTGCAAGAGGGACGCTTCGGCGGAGATCATACTCAATCAGCTCTACAAGTATTCACAGCTCCAGGAGACTGTGAGCTTCAACTTCCTCTGCATAGTTGACGGCGTGCCAAGAACGCTCAATTTAAAGCAGATGCTCGAGTATTACTTGGAGCACCAGGAGGAGGTCGTAAGGCGCAGGACACAGTTCGACCTCGACAAGGCATTGAAGAGAATGCATATATTAGAGGGCTTTTTGACGGCTCTCGACAACATAGACGAGGTAATTAATATCCTCAGAAGCTCTCACACCACTCCCGAGGCAAAGAGCAGACTTATTGAACGCTTCGGCTTCACGGACGAACAGGTGAACGCCATCTGCGAGATGCGTTTCCGCTCGCTCGTGGGAATGGAGAGAGAAAAGCTTGAAAACGAGTATGCCGAGCTTACAAGGCTCTCAGAGGAATGGAAGGCTATACTTGCCGATGAAAACAAGCTTTTCGGCGTTATAAAGTCGGAGCTTCTCGAAACCAAGAGAAAATACGGCGACGGCAGAAGAACCAAGCTTATTGCCGACATGGGCGAGATAGACATGGAGGACATAATTTCTGACGATATGTCCGTTGTCACAATGACACATCTCAACTATGTAAAGAGGCTTCCTCTTGACACCTATAAGTCGCAGCACAGAGGCGGAAAGGGCGTTATAGGCTTGCAGATGCGCGAGGAGGATTGGGTGAACAGGCTCTTTGTAAGCTCCAACCACAGCTTCATACTTTTCTTCACAAACAGAGGAAAGGTATACCGCATAAAGACATGGGAGATACCCGAGGCGGGCAGAAACGCCAAGGGAACGCCCCTTATAAATCTGCTGGAGCTCGGCAAGGACGAGGAAATATCCGCCGTGATACCCGTAAAGAGCTTTGAAAGTGATGACGAGCTTGTTATGGTGACAAAGCACGGCATAATAAAGAAGACGAAGGCGCAAAGCTTCTCCAACATAAGAAGAAGCGGACTTATTGCCCTCAATCTCAGAGAAAATGACGAGCTTATATCCGTATTTGTGACGACGGGAAGCGACACTATATTCGTTGCCACAAGGAAGGGCGTGAGCATACATTTCAGCGAGGACAATGTGAGGGCTATGGGCAGGACGGCTTCGGGCGTTAAAGCCATAACTCTTGCGCAGGATGACTATGTAATAGGCGCAGACAAGGTGCAGCCGGAGAGCAAAATTTTGCTTGTGAGCGAAAACGGCTTCGGCAAGTGTACCACACCCGATAACTACAGACTCCAATCCCGAGGCGGAAAGGGTCTTAAGACATATAAGATAACCGAGAAAACAGGCGAAATACAGGGTCTTGCAGTCGTTAAGGACGGCGAGGAGCTTATCATGGTGACAAGCGAAGGCGTTGTTATCAGAATAAAGGTGAGCGATATTTCCACCGTGGGCAGGGTTGCCCAGGGCGTTAAGCTTGTGAACCTCGGAGATGGCGTTAAAGTCGTCAGCATGGACAGAATAGATGAAGAAAATGCGGGCGATGAAAATAAGGACGATGCCGAAATCACTGCCGAGGCTGCCGAAAGCGCAGACGATGACGGGCAGTACTAAAATTGGTGGAATTTCCTTTGTCGCTTTAAGGAATTTCATATAAGTTATGAATCTCTTTTTTGACATGAGTGTTCATCTCAAAACAGACGGCCGCATTTGGATAATACCGGATGCGGTCGTTTGTTTTGGGGAGCTTTTGTATCGGGCGGTACATTTTTTTGGAGCAGTCCGCCTATGCCCCTTTCCTCAGCCTCGGTAAAGCAGGTATTCCCACGGCAGTCAAAAAAAAACAGCGGCCCTTGCACTTAAGCCGCTGTCTGTATTTTTTATTTTTCAATTTTTACAATCCTGCAGCGCGGCCTTTATTATCTCCACGCACCCCTCTATGCCGAATGAAGAGGAGCTTAAGCAGAGGTCATAATTGGACGCATCGCCGAAGGCTGTCTTTGTGTGATAGCTGCAGTATTTTCTTCTTGCCTTATCCACGGTCTTAAGGCCCTCAAGCACCTTGTTTTCGGACATATCGGGCATTTTTTCCTTCATTCTTTCAAGCCTCCACTTTATGTCAGCGTGAATGAATATGTGTATACTGCCGTCATATTCCTTAAGAATATTGTTGGCGTTTCTGCCCACTATAACGCAGTTTCCCTTAGAGGCAAAAAGCCTTATGGCCTTTTTCTGCGCCTCCACTATCTGCTCGCTCAGGGGCCTGTTGTAGAAGTCGAAAAGGCTCTGCGTGAAGCCGAACTGTACGGGTATTTTTTCGTCCCACTGAACGAGCGAATCAACATCCAGATTAGACTCTGCGGCTGCGGTCAGTATGAGCTCCTTGTTGTAGTACTCAAAGCCCAGATCACGGGCGAGCATTTCGCCTATAGTTCCGCCTCCCGAGCCGAATTCACGGCTTATGGTTATTATTTTTTTCATTGTGAAGCCCCCTTTTTACAGCACCTTGTTGAGGAAATCTATTGTCCTCGGCTCCTTGGGGTGAAGTATCACCTCGTCCGGAGTGCCCTCCTCAACAATATATCCTCCGTCCATAAAAATAACTCTGGTAGCGACCTCTCTTGCGAAGCCTATCTCGTGAGTGACGCACACCATTGTCATGCCGTCCTGCGCAAGCTCCTTCATAACGCTTAAAACCTCGCCTACCATTTCGGGATCGAGCGCAGAGGTAGGCTCGTCAAAGAGCATAATGTCGGGATTCATGGCAAGGGCTCTGGCAATAGCCACTCTCTGCTTCTGTCCGCCCGAAAGCTGGGGAGGATAAGCCTCCGCCTTTTCCTCCAGACCTACGCGCTTCAAAAGCTCCATGCCCTTGTTTTTTGCCTCTTCCTTGGTCATCTTTTTAAGCTCCACGGGCGCAAGGGTGATGTTGTCGAGCACGGTCATGTGCGGAAAGAGATTGAAGTGCTGAAAAACCATGCCTATATTCTGTCTTACGGCGTTCAGATTGACCTTTTTTGCGGCAACGTTAACGCCGTTGATGTACACATCGCCCGAGGTTATGTCCTCAAGCCTGTTAAGACAGCGCAGAAATGTGGACTTGCCCGAGCCCGAGGGACCCAGAAGCACTACCACCTCGCCCGTCTTTATCTCCGTGTTTATATCCTTGAGCACTTCAAGCTTGCCGAAGCTCTTTTTGAGATTTTTGACAAGAATTTTAGTATCATCTTTCATTTCCGACATTCACCTTCCTTTCAATCACCTTTGCGATACGCGAAAGGGTAACGATAACAACCATGTAAATGAGCGCTACTATCGCCCATACGCCGAACACGTCAAAGTTGACGGCAACTATTATATTGCCTGCCTTTGTGAGCTCGGGGAAGCCTATAACGGAAAGTATGGATGTATCCTTAAGTGAAATTATGAACTGGTTTATGATAGAGGGTATCATTGTCCTTATTGCCTGAGGCAGGACGACCTTCTGCATGGACTTGCCGTAGCCCAGACCGAGCGAACGCGCCGCCTCCATCTGACCCTTGTCCACGGACTGTATGCCCGCTCTGAATATCTCCGCCATGTAAGCGCCGGCATTCATGGAGAGGGCTATAGTGCCCGCCGTGAGCGCCGTGAGCCTGAAATTGGCAAAGCCGAGGCTCCTTATGAACATAGGCACGCCGAAATAAGTGAAGTACGCAAGGACGATAAGGGGCACGCCTCTTATGCCGTCCACATAGACCGTGGCTATTAAGTTTAGCACACGCACCTTTGTGACATTCATTATTCCGAACACAAGGCCTATGACAAAGGCAAAGATAAGGGACAAAAGCGTGAGCAGGAGCGTCTGACCCAGCGAGAGCAGAAGCATTCCCCAATAATTCTGTATAATGCCCAGCATATTATTCCTCCTTTAAAAATGGCTGCCCAAAGCTAAATAAGGGCAGCCACTACATTGTGCTGATTTAATTTTTTTGCCTTTCGGCGAGTGCTGAAGCCTGACACCTCTGCACTGTGTTATTACTTCGTGTAATTATCCACGATTTCCTGATACTTTCCGTTAGCCTTTATATTTGCAAGACCTGTCTGGAAAGCCTCAAGGAGCTCTGCGTTTTCGCCCTTGCTTACAGCAAAGCCGTAGTCCGTACCTGCAGCAAGAGTACCCTCGGGGATCTCAAGGCCTGCGCCCTGCTTAACATTGTAAGCCATAACGGGGTAGTCCTCGAAGCAAGCTGCTGTGTTGCCTGCTATAACATCCTGATACATTGTGGGAGAATCCTTGAATTCCTTAACGGTGAAGCCGTACTGATCGGCTATAGACTTAGCGTAGTCTGCGCCGTTTGTGCCTGTCTTTACTGCAACTGTAGTGCCGTTAAGATCCTCATAGCTCTTTATGTCGGAGCCCTTTGCAACAGCCATTGTTACCTCTGCCGTGTAATAGGGGTCCGAGAAGTCAAACTTTTCTTTTCTCTCTTCGGTGATAGACATACCTGCTATAACGCCGTCTGCCTGACCCGACTGAACAGCTGCCAAAGCCGCATCAAAGCCGAGAGAATCGATCCTTACATTGAAGCCCTGATCCTCAGCTATAGCGTTGATGATGTCCACATCGATACCAACGAAATCGCCGTCGGGATTTGTAAATTCAAACGGAGGGAAGGCTGTGTCTGTAGCTATAACATAAGTCTTTGCGCCGTCAGCCGATGCCTCGCCGGCCCCCTCTGCAGCCTCGTTGCCCGAGCCGCCGCATGCAGCCATAGAAGCTGTCATTAAACCTGCCATAAGTAATGCTAAAAATTTTTTCATTCAAGTCATCCTTTCTTTGATAGATAAATTTCGTTTACATTATGTTAATATATTACCATAATACGGTCGTTTTGTCAATATAGAGCAGAAGATAAATATTGCGCAGTATGGGACAAAAAAACAGAATATTTTAAATAATGGGCACAAGACAGGCAATACGGGCGTGTATACGCTTATTAAAGCAATAACGCAGGACGGAGGAAACCGCCCTGCGATACTTGATTTTTTTACACCTTATTTGATATTATTCTGCGCCTTGCAGGCGGTGATACAGTTTTTCATAAGCATGGCTATGGTCATGGGGCCCACGCCTCCCGGCACGGGAGTTATGTAAGAAGCCTTTTTTGAAACGTTCTCGAAGTCCACATCGCCCGTGAGCTTATTGTATGCGCCTCTGTTTATGCCCACATCTATGACAACTGCGCCCTCCTTCACCATATCCTCGGTTATAAACTTAGGCCTGCCCACTGCGGCAATGAGTATATCAGCATTTCTGCAGACCTCCGCAATGTTCTTCGTCCTTGAATGGCAGGTGGTGACAGTGCCGTTTTCGGCAAGCAGAAGCATTCCCACGGGCTTGCCCACTATGTTGCTCCTGCCCACTACCACACAGCTTTTGCCCGTGATGTCCACACCGCTGCGCTTTATAAGCTCTATACAGCCTGCAGGTGTGCAGGCCTTGAGCTCCGCCTTGCCTATGCTCAGAAGTCCCACATTGTAGGGGTGGAAGCCGTCCACATCCTTTTCGGGCAGTATCCTTAAAAGCACCTTGTTTTCGTCTATGTGCTTGGGCAGAGGGAGCTGAACGAGTATACCGTTGCACTCCTTGTCGGCGTTGAGCCTGTCTATAAGCTCCAGAAGCTCCGCCTCCGAGGTGTCCGCACCAAGCTCGTAGCTCAGCGACCTTATACCGCAGAGCTCGCACGCCTTCTTTTTGTTGCGCACATATACCTGACTTGCAGGGTCATCGCCCACAAGCACCACCGCCAGACAGGGAGTTATATTCTTCTTGGCAAGCTCAACGGCTTCAAGCCTTGCCTCCTCCTTTATCTGCGCTGAGATCGCCTTGCCGTCTATAATATTAGCCATAATTCAAGCCTCCTTATTTTATATCGACCGTTTCAATGAACGGCTCCTTGTTCTGCTCCTTTACAAAGCAATACAGCTTGTTGCCGCCCGTATTCAGGAATATGCCGTTTTTGTCGTATTCCTGCCTTATGTCCGTGCCGTCAAGCTTACAGCTGTATACGCAGTTCTTCTCCAGGTCGGAATAATATATCCTGTCGTTATACACATTCAAATCGGCGCAGGGGCTCTCTATAACGGTTGAAAGCGACTGCTTCACAAGGTCGTAGCACATTATGTTGTTTTCATAGCCCGAGCCCTTGTTTATGTCCGTAACGGCGTTTGTGTAATAGAGCTTGCCCTTGTCATAGTTGAGATAAGCCGCCACAACGGGATTGTCCTCGTCTATCACCTCGGGTGAGGTGCCGTCCAGATTTGCCCTCACTATCTTGCCATCGCGCGAATAGTCCACATAGTAGAGCATATTTTCGGCAATAATGGGATAGTAGCAGGTCGCCTGAACTATCTTTTCGGCATTCTTTCCGTCAAGGTCTGCCCTGTAGAGGTTTTGCCCGTCACCGTAGTCCGCGTAATATATCTTGTCGCCGTATACGGTCATATAGTAGGCGGTCTGAGGTATTATCTCCGTGTTTTCGCTGCCGTCAAGCTTCATCCTGTAAATGTGGAAATCGCTGTCCTCATGCACATAGTATACATAATCGCCCATAACATTTATGAAATAGCTCGTACCGCTGTTAAGCTTGACGGGCTCTCCCTTGCCGTCATCCTTGTAAATGGAAAAGCCGTCATCGGAATTCTGATAATATGTCACTCCGTCCTTACAGCACACGCTTCCCAGATTGCTTATGTTGCCGTCCGTATTGCCCATGTCGGCAGCTGTTTCTTCCTTTGCTCCGCAGCCGCTTAAAAGCATGAGCATCACTGCGCCGAGCATTACTCCTTTAAAAGCCTTCATATACATTCTCCTTTTTATCAGAACAGTCCGGTTATATGTCCGTCACTGTCCACATCAATATTTTCAGCCGCAGGGACCTTGGGAAGGCCCGGCATTACCATTACATTGCCCGTGAGCACCACTATGAAGCCTGCGCCTGCGCTTACCCTCACTTCCTTAACGCTTATGCTGAAGCCTTGGGGTCTGCCGAGCAGAGCGGGATTGTCGCTCAGAGAATACTGCGTCTTGGCAATACATACGGGGAGCTTGTCATAGCCCAGAGCCTCGAGCCTTGCTATTTCCTTCTTTGCCTTGGCGTCTGTTTCTATGCCGTCTGCGCCGTAAATTTCCTTTGTAATGGTCGTTATCTTGTTTATTATACTGTCGTTCTCGTCATAGAGCACATGGAAATCGCTCTTCTTATTTTCGAGCACGTCAAGCACCTTTTCCGCAAGCTCTATTCCGCCTTCTCCGCCCTTTTCCCATACCTTGGCAACGGCGAAATCGGCGCCCATGGCCTCGCATCTGTCCTTGATATAGCTTACCTCCTCATCGCTGTCGGTCACGAAGTTATTCAATGTCACAACAACGGGCACGCCGAATTTATGAAGGTTCTCTATGTGCTTTTCAAGGTTGCAGAAGCCCTTTTTGACAGCCTCTATGTTGGGGGTGTTAAGCTCGGCTTTGTCCACACCGCCGTTGTATTTGAGCGCCCTTACGGTAGCCACGAGCACAACGCAGTCGGGCTTCAAGCCTGCCTTCCTGCACTTTATGTCAAAGAACTTCTCTGCGCCCAGATCGGAGCCGAAGCCTGCCTCCGTGACGGTTATTTCGCTTAAGCCCAGAGCCATCTTTGTGGCCTTTACGGAATTACAGCCGTGAGCAATGTTTGCAAAGGGTCCGCCGTGTATAATGGCAGGTGTGTGCTCGAGCGTCTGCACGAGATTTGGCTTTATTGCGTCCTTCAGAAGAGCCGCCATGGCGCCCACAGCCTTGAGATCCTTGGGCGTGACGGGCTTTCCGTCATAGGTATATGCCACAACTATTTTTGAAAGCTTGTCCTTGAGGTCGTCTATGTCCTCCGCAAGGCAGACGATAGCCATTATCTCGGAAGCAACGGTTATAATAAAGCCGTCCTCCCTTGTTACGCCGTTTATCTTTCCGCCGAGGCCTGCGACTATCTGCCTTAAGGCTCTGTCGTTCAGGTCAACGCATCTTTTCCATGTTATGTTGTTGGGGTCTATGCCGAGGGCGTTTCCCTGGTGGATATGATTGTCTATCATTGAAGAGAGCAGGTTATTTGCCGTAGTCATGGCGTGTATGTCGCCCGTGAAGTGCAGATTGATGTCCTCCATAGGCACCACCTGCGAATAACCGCCTCCTGCGGCTCCGCCCTTTATGCCCATGCAGGGGCCCAGAGAGGGCTCTCTCAAAGCCACAAGCGATTTTT
>CANROO010000058.1 GCA_947632235.1 uncultured Clostridia bacterium | reverse complement strand
CCTCTTTACAAAGAGCAACGATCTCGTCAAACTTGCCTTCGTCGATGAGCTTGCCGGGAACCATCCAGCTGCCGCCGCAGCATACGATCTTCTCATACTCAAGGTAGCTGTTTAAGTTAGCTGCATTGATACCGCCTGTAGGCATAAACTTAAGGCCTGTGTAAGCGGCAGCCATACTCTTTATCATCTTAAGTCCGCCTGCGGCTTCTGCCGGGAAGAACTTAACGACCTCAAGGCCGAGATTAACGGCATGGTTAAGGTCTGAAGGATTAGCCGTACCGGGAGTGATGAGATAGCCCTTCTCGTTGCAGTACTTAACGATCTCGGGATCTAAACCGGGAGATACGAGGAACTGTGAACCTGCGGCAATAGCTCTGTCTGCCTGATCCTTTGTAAGAACGGTGCCTGCGCCTACTATAAGCTCGGGAACCTCCTTTGCCATTCTCTTGATAGCTTCTTCAGCAGCGGCAGTTCTGAAAGTAACCTCTGCACAGGGGATACCGCCCTCAACCAGTGCCTTTGCTAAAGGTACTGCCTTTTCTGCGTCATTGATAACTACAACGGGTACAATACCAATTGCGCTCAATTTTTTTAATACATCATTCATTTTAAAATACCATCCTTTCTTTTTTTCGTAGCTTATACGCCTAAAATTATTGTAACACAGTTGTAACATAAAGTCAATAAGATAGGAAATTTTTACACATTTTTTTGGAAAAAATTTTTTTATTTGTGCTTGTACATGTCCGTATTGTATGATATAATAAACATAAAGTGTTGAACGACATTTATTTACATTTATTACGGAGGAGATCAATTATGGAATATACACCCGCAGAAAGAAGTGTATTTTCAGCGTTAGCCGGAGAAAATTTTAGTAAATTATCCGGCTGGGATGTTGTAAATTATGCATCAAGATTAGGCGAATTGCGTCCGGAGGTCGCAAAGGATATAGTTGCGCAGTTTCCGGAATTTACAAATTTGATGAAATCGACCTTTGTCGAATATAAAGGCATGGTAGATTCCGTTTTGGAAGGCGATAATGAGAGCATTAGAGAATATTACGGCTTTGCCAACAAGGTAATGGAAAATGCAGAGAAGGGCAAAGATCAGTTCTATGAGCATTTACGTCGGATCCAGGCGGATTACAGTAAATGCTTGGAAAAGCCGGATTTATCAAATGAAGAGCTTATAAGAATTTTAGAAGGAGAATACAAGCTCGCTGAAATTGCAAATGCAAAGGATGCAGAACTCCGCAGGCATGAAAAACAGCTCGAAGAGAATGTTTATAGGAAGGATACGGAAAAAAGAGCAATGGGCTGGAAGATCATAGGCGGACTTAGTGTTGCATTGATCGCATTTGTAGGCTTAGGCTTGGGATTTTTCGGCGGCGATAATAGTGGTTATAGTATTCCCAAGAAGGATATATAATTAGCATTAAATTTATATCCCGATAAAGACTTATTCTTTATCGGGTATTTTTATGCCTTGCTTTACAGCTTTTCTAAAAATTTAATGCTTCCGCTGTCATTATGACAAGAGGCAGGCTGAGAGCTGAGAGCAATGTTGACACCACATATATTTCAGAGGCGTAGACAGCATTTCTTTTATACCTGAGGGCAAACATGGTGCCGGATGCCGCAGAGGGACAGGCAACTTCTACAATGGATGTCATCGTGAGTATGTTGTCCGCTCTGAAAAGCTTTAATATAACAGCCGAAATAAGGGGTATTACTATAAGCTTTAAAAGGCAGATGTAATAGAGGCGCTTATATCTTATGGCTTTGAGTATATCCGACTGCGCCATGGTAACGCCTGCAACTAACATGGCAAGGGGCGTATTCATTGCGGAAATGTGGTTGAACGCCTCGGTCGCCTCGGCAAAAAGCCTTATCCTGAGACTGAAGCATATGATGCCCAAAACGGCTGCTATCACGCAGGGCGACATTATGCCCTTCAATATCATTTTTTTGTCCTTCTGCCCCGTAATGAGCATATAGCCCTGCGTCCAAAGAAGTATGTTGAAAACGGCTATATACGAAGCAAGGTAAAAGGCGCCCTCCTGACCGAAAAGCGCAGTTATTATGGGTATGCCTATAAATCCGCAGTTGGAATAAATGGCGGCTATCCTCTCTATTTCAAAGTCCTTTATATCCTTCCCTATGGCTATGCGGGAAACTATGATCCCCACCGTATGGCATATGACGGCGAAAAGTATAGAAATCCAGAGCCTTATAAAAAGCTCTTTTGTAAAGTCCATCTGAAAGCTCATGAATATGACAAAGGGATTGACAAGAAGCAAAAGCACATTTGAAAGCGTTGTGTTGCCCTCCTTTGTGACAAGCCTTGTCTTGTAGGCTATGACGCCGACAATAAGTATCATAAACATGACAAGCATTTTACGAAAAGCTATGATTGCAAGCTCCATTGTCTATTCCTCCCGCTGTTTTGTTATTTCCCGGAAATCGGCTTCGGCAGCCTTTGCCAGATCTAAGGGCGAAAGTATTATCTGTGAGCCTATCCTGCCGCCGCTTATTATTATCTTTTCCCAATTTTTGGCACTGCTGTCTATTACGGTAACATATTTTTTCTTCATGCCAAGAGGCGTACAGCCCCCTCTTATGTAGCCCGTTATTTTGTTTATATCCTTTACATGTACCATTTCTACGGATTTTTCGCCCACCGCAGAAGCCGCCTTTTTGAGGTCAAGCTCCTCGGCTATGGGTATGACAAAAACATAATAGCTTTTGCTTTTGCCCTCCGTAACAAGAGTTTTGTATGACATTTCGGGATCCTGCCCGTTCTGCTCGGCAACGCTCAAACCATCAACAAATTCATCACATTCATATGTGTAAGTCGTGTACGGAATTTTTTGTGTGTCAAGTATGCGCATTGCATTTGTCTTTATATCCTTGTCCTTTGTTTTTGACATAATTCTATCTCCCCGTGTAAATATCGCTTATATTAGTATACCCCATAAAGAGCTTTAAATCAACAGTGATAAGTATTTTTTAATAAAAAACCTCCGCAGGGATACGGAGGGGCTGTGGGGCGATAAATTCTGTTGTTTACAATTTTTTGGGCGTGCATTGCACGTCCGCTTTTGCTTAATCAAACGTTTTGGGGACAGTCCCGGCGTATATTTTTCTTATCATTGCATAAACCTTGTACACTTCTGTTAAACTCAACAAAACAACTACGTTCGGGACAGTCCCCGCTTGTTGGCTGCGTATCGTTTGCCTCAAGGTGACCATAGTGCGGGGACTGTCCCTAAAATGAACAAATGGCAGTTTTGAACGGTGATGTATAAGCTTTAAGTTTAGCAAAATATTAATAAGCACAGGGACTGTCCCCAAAACGAATGGATAACGTAATCTGCCCTGTCCCCAATACGAAAAACAAACCAACTCCCTTGCCTGTAGGGGCGACTTGCAGTCGCCCGCGGGAGACAATGCACGCCCCTGCAAGCGATCAGCTCAAATAGTGGTTTACGGGAGCTTTTATATTTACGACATTTATGCGGATTTATTTTTTGCTGTTCCGCCCATATCGACCGTTATTTTATCATCATGCGCGCTCACGGCCGGAAGCTCGGTATAGGTGCTGTTATTGTAATAGTCCATAAATTTATTCAGATCTATTTTGTCCTTATATCTGAAATAATCGTATATATAGCCCGAAAAATTTTCATCGTTGTTTTTGGCTCTTATGACCTCGGAGGGCTTGTCGGCTCTTACCATTACGGTATCTCTGCTTATGTCTATATTGCTTCTGAAATAGTCTATTATACCGCTGTAATTCTTTATATCGTCCGAAAGCACTATTACCCTGTTGTGCCCCATATATATATTGCCCTTTGTCTTGTTGTTTATATTTTCAAGAGCCTCCGCTACGGTCCTTCCCCTGCCCTCGAATATATTTTCCTTCTCTCCCGAGCTGTCCTCTCCCGTGGAAGGCACGGCAACGGCAAGAGTGAGCTTATAGCCGTTGTCCTCCTCTATTCCGGCAGCCATGACAAAATCCCTGTTTTCAAGCTCTCTCGAGCCGGAGCACCCCGTCATAAGCAATAAAGCAAAAGCAACAGAAATTATTTTTTTCACCTTTTCTTCCTCCCGAAAATATATATTAAGGGTATTATGAACACCGTAAATATACCGCCTGCGACCTGAAGCATACAATATGTGGTAACGGGCGTTGTTCTGCTTCTGTAAAAGCACGAAAGCAGGAATATAAATACAATGAGACACAGCACAGCCGTATTCCTTTTTATATGCAGTACGGACATATAATCGGCGGCTGTGGTGACATATACAAAGAGCGACAAAAGGGAGCTCAAAAGCCACAGTGATATGAATATAGCCTCCTGACGCTTTATGAACATACCCGGAAGGTCGGCCGCGTACATTATCTCAAAAAGCGGATATTTTGTGCTTTCCATGCCTCTTGCGCCAAGCCTGCCCATGACTACTAGGCATATAAAAAGGGAGAGAACAAGGCTTAATATAACGCTTACAAGAGTTGTCCTCCTGCTTCCCTCGGTGTAATATTTTGTGAGTGCTATTATTTCGCCGGTATTTATGACAAGTCCCATAAGAAGGCTTGACGCCATGGTCCTGAGATCATAGCTCAGGGATATATTGCTCAGGCGTATATCGGGAACGGACATAAAATATACATACAAAGTGCCTATAACTATGAACCAGAAGAACATCTGCGCCGTCCTTGCCATGGGCTCAAAGCCCTTATAGGCACAGTAGCCTGCCGTGAGCGCAATAAACATAAGCGTTCTTATATCGCTTATATTGTTGTGAAGCACATTGCCCGTAACATCGGATATTATTTTTGCCATGAGGGCGG
The DNA here is from genome assembly GCA_947632235.1 of uncultured Clostridia bacterium. Classification (GTDB taxonomy): domain Bacteria; phylum Bacillota; class Clostridia; order Lachnospirales; family CAG-274; genus Gallispira. Next base: position 9,582 of record CANROO010000058.1, on the reverse strand, counting down.
AAACAAGTATATTCTTGACCGAATAAATTATGCACAGTGTACGGCTGTCATTTATTTTTATATCGGAAAGCAGCGGCACTATGCAGAAAATAAGACCCGAAGCAAGAATAATAATAAGCTCCTGAAGGCTTTTAACAACAATGGGAAGTATTAGTATCTCCATGCCAAGAGCCGAAGTTATTATAATGGCTCTTAGCTGTGAAGCTGAAATTCTGTTATTCATTTGTATCCTCCTCAAGCTTTTTATAGAAACGATCCTTCATATTGCTGTTGTAAGGAAATCTGAACAAGGTATCTCTTGCTTTTTTGTATCTGCTCTCCTTAACTCCGCTGAAGGGCGCGACATAATTCACGCCGAAGCTCTTCAAGCCCGCAAGATGCAGAATTACTATCATAACACCGGCAATGAAGCCGAACATGCCTGCGAGCGCGGATGTCAGAATTATGAAATACTTTGTGAGCCTGTAGGCCGAAACAAGCGCAAGGTTGGGTATGGCAAAGCTGCATATAGCCGTTATGGATATTATTATGACTGCCATGGGGCTTACGAGGTTGGCATCCACTGCCGCCTGACCTATAATTATACCGCCGACTATGCCGAGAGTACTGCCTATGGAGGCAGGTATCCTGGTGCCTGCCTCTCTCAATGCCTCAAATATGAGTTCCAGTATGACTATTTCAACGACCGTGGGCAGAGGCACCCTCTGTCTTGCGCCTGCCATGGCGAGCACAAGCTCCGTGGGAAGCATGGACGGATTATAAAGCGTTGCCGCAATATATAGTCCCGGCAGAGTGAAGGCGATAAAGCCTGCTATATAGCGTATTATCCTTATGAAAGACATTATCTCCCAGCGCTGATAGTAGTCCTCGGACGCCTGATAGAAGCTTGAAAGCACGGCAGGCAGAAGAATGACAAAGGGGCTTGTGTCCACAACGAGCGCTATCCTGCCCTCTATAAGTCCCGATGCCGTCTTGTCCGGTCTTTCGGTGAGCTGTATCTGAGGAAAAGGCGATATGGAGCTTTCCTCCATGAGCTGTTCCAGATAACCGCTGTCATATATCATATCTGCATCTATTTTGTCAAGCATAGTCTTTATTCTGTCCACAAGCTTATTGTCTGCTATGCCCTCCATATACATGAGTGCAATGTCGGTTTGGCTTATCTTGCCTGCCTTTTTCTGTATGCACTTCAAATCAGTGCTTCTTATCCTTCGTCTTATGAGCGCGGTATTTGTCCTAATGGACTCCGAAAAGGCCTCCTGCGGTCCCTGAACGGCTATTTCCGTTTCGGGCTTGTCCACTCCTCTTTTGGGAAAGCCCTTTGAGGAAATGACAAGCACATCCTCGCTGTTTTCAATAAGCAGAAGCGTATTTCCGCTCATGACCTCAAGTATTGCCTCGTCAATATTTTTGGCTGTCCTTATATCGGCTGTTGTAACTCCGCCGTTTACAAGCAGGTCGTAGGGATCTGAATAGTCCACATCCCTGTTGGGCGGAGCTATGCGGACATTTACCATAAGATTTTTTATGACCTGCTCCTCCAGCATGTTCCTGTTGACCATATCATCGATATAGGCTATAAATACCCTTATGTTTCTTTTTGCGCCTACGGGAAATTCACGCTTTACAATGTCTCCCCAGTTATTGAATTTATCTTCAACATATTTTTTGTATTCATCATAGGACATAAAAATCACCTCTATATATTTTTAGTACAGTGTGAAATTTTATACGGCGGAGAGAAAAATTTTGAACAATGGAAATAAAAGGAAGCCTATAGTGCGGATATTGCAGGCAGGAGCATGACAAAAACACATAAGCGCAGTATCATATTTGCGGATATACAACATAAATTTATAAAGACGGAGGTGCGCCTATGAATAAGACTGCAAGCAAAATAGCCGAAAAAACGGGAATACCCTCCGAGGTGATATCATCTCAGCCAAAAATAGAAATGACCGGCACAAAAAGCCTGTATATAGAAAACCACAGAGGCATAAAGCTTATCACGCATGAAAGTATAATAATAAAATTCAGCTCGGGCACAATGACAGCCGAGGGCAAAGAAATAACAATAGCCGAAATGACCCGTGAATATATGCTTTTGAAGGGAGATTTCATTTCTTTTAAATTCGACAAAATTTTGGAGTGATTTATATAAGTAAACTATGGAAATTTTTTAACGGATATGTTATAATCTCTATAAAGGGATACAATATAGAAAAACTAATAAACAAGGCACTGTGCTCGGGAATTGTTATAAGACACATAAAAAAGGACAAAAACATTGCCGAGGCGGAGCTTCTGCCCGAGGATTTCAAGGCCTTTGCAGAGCTTTGCGCAAGGTACAGATGCCGTATGAGGATTGTACACAAAAACGGCTTTTACCGCACGCTTCTGTTTATGAAAAGAAACGCTCTTTATACGCTGGGGATATTTCTTTCAATAGCTGTAATATACGCTCTTTCGCAGATGGTATGGATAATAGACATAATGGGGAACTCCGCCATAGATAAGCATTCCATACTCGAGACCTGCAGAAACAGCGGACTGTATGAGCTTTGCAATAAAAATTCTCCCGACTACAAAAAAATAGCCGAGGAGCTTAGGATAAAATACAAGAATATTGCCTGGATAAACATAAGCCTTAAGGGAAGCCGAGTAAGTATAAGGCTTGCGGAGGATAAGCCTGCCGTGAAAGCCGTAACGGACAGCGAGGCCTGCGATATAGTTTCAACGGCGCAGTGCAGGATCTCGTACGTAGTGACAGAAAAAGGCACTCCATTGGTAAAGAAAAACGACATAGTTAAAGAAGGCGACGTCCTCATATCCGCTCAGCTTGTGCCTGCGGGAACGGAAGAAAATCCCGTGACCGACATAGTGAGAGCCAAAGGAAGCGTTAGGGGTATTCTTAAAAGAAATTATTCCTTCACAATACCCTACAGTATAAACAAAAGGGAATATACGGGGCGCAGAAGGACGGCTGTTTTTATAGGCACGGCATACAGAAAAATATGTATAAAGAACGCAAGGCCGTTTTCGCCCGGAGAAAAGTCAGAGGAGATAATACAGCTCAGGCTTGGAGAGGATTGTCCCCTGCCCTTTTTCATATATAAAAATATATACAGCGAATACATAGAAAAAAGAGTCAATAAGGACATTGAAACGGCAAAAAAGGAAGCTTCGGTACATATAACGGAATTTATTGCGCAAAATTATGACATAAGCTCGGATATACTATCGGTTAAGACAAGGTATTCGGAGGGAAAGGAATGCCTGAGCGTGAATGCCGAAATTATATCCGATGAAAATATAGGAACAGAAAAACCACACACAGACACAGGAGGAAGCACAATTAATGGAACAACGGAAAATTCAGGTAGCGGCTAATATAATATCGGCTCTTTTCGGAAGCTTCGACTCGAACATAAAAAAGCTTGAGGAAGCATTTGATGTGAGCATAATAAACAGAGGCGACGACATTGACATAAGCGGAGAAGGCAAAAACATAGAAAGGACCTTAAGCGCCATAAGCTCAATGACAAAGCTTATAGAAGCCGGCGAAAGCATCGATGAGCAGAGCCTTGGATATATAATAACCGAGGTGCGCGAAAACAAGGCAGAGGAAGTAGATAAGCTTAAAAACGATACTATATGCATGACCGTGAGCGGAAGAATTTTAAGGCCGAAAACTCTCGGACAGAAGTTCTATGTTGACTCCATAAAGCACAATACCGTGGTCTTCGGCGTGGGCCCCGCGGGAACGGGAAAGACCTATCTTGCCATGGCTATGGCTATAACCGCCTTTAAAAACGGCGATGTTAACAGAATAATACTCACAAGACCCGCAATAGAAGCAGGCGAAAATCTTGGCTTTCTGCCGGGCGATCTTCAGGACAAGGTAGACCCTTATTTAAGACCGCTTTATGACGCTCTCTATGAGATAATGGGCGCGGAGACATTCATAAAAAATATGGAAAAGGGCGCAATAGAGGTGGCTCCGCTTGCATATATGAGAGGAAGGACGCTCGATAATTCCTTCATTGTGCTGGACGAGGCGCAGAACACCACACCCGAGCAGATGAAAATGTTTCTGACAAGGCTCGGCTACGGCTCAAAGGCAGTGATAACGGGCGACATAACGCAGATAGATCTGCCGAAGGGCAAAAAATCGGGACTTGTGGAGGCGGTAAGCATACTGGAAAATATAGAGGACATAAGGATATGCACGCTCACAAACAAGGATGTTGTGCGTCATCCCCTTGTACAGAGGATAATATCGGCATATGAAAGCTATGAAAAGAAAAACAAAAAAGAGGTAAAATAAAATGACGGTATTATTTGAAAACAGCACAGAAAAAGCCGTTGACCCAAAGCTTATAGAGAAGGTCATAAAAGAAAGCCTTTCATACGAGGGCATACAGGACGACTGCGAGGTGAGCGTATGCATAGTGCATAACGCCGACATTCATGCGCTCAACAAAAAACACAGAGGCATAGACAGACCCACGGACGTACTCTCCTTTCCGCTTATAGATTACGAAAAGGAAAGCCTGCCTCGGGACGGTTCAAGGGTATATCTGGGCGATATAGTAATAAGCATTGACAAGGCGGAGGAACAGGCTGAGGAATACGGACATTCGCTTGAAAGAGAAATAGGCTTCCTGACGGCACACAGCATGCTTCATCTGCTGGGCTATGACCACATGACGGAAGCCGAAGAAAAAGTAATGTTCAAAAAACAGGAGGAAATACTCGAGGCGCTGGGGCTTAAGAGATAGGAATTACGGGTGATGATATGACTTGGGAAGAGCTTGAATATTTATGCCATAACTGCCGCAACTGCCGACTGGGAGAAGCTCGGCACAATGTGGTGATAGGCGTAGGCGACAGGAAAAGCCGTATATTATTTGTGGGCGAAGGCCCCGGATATTACGAGGATATGCAGGGCGAGCCCTTTGTGGGAGCAGCAGGACAACTTCTGGACAAAATGCTTGCCTCCATAGGGCTTGACAGAAGCAAGGTGTACATAGCGAACATTGTGAAGTGCCGTCCGCCCAACAACAGAGATCCCCTGCCCGATGAGCAGGAAGCCTGCATAAAATATCTGAGGGTGCAGTTCAAGCTTATAAGACCCGAAATCATAGTATGTCTTGGAAGAATAGCGGCAAAGGCTATAATAGCTCCCGATTTCAGGATAACGAGGGACAGAGGAGTGTGGCACAGCAAAAAGGGTATAGACATAATAGCCACATACCACCCTTCCGCACTTTTAAGAGACGAGAGCAAGAAAAGAGACGCCTGGGAGGACTTCAAGGCCATAAGGGACAAGCTTAAGGAAAAGAAAAACGAGAAAGGACAAAATGATGAGCAATAAATTTTATTCGGGAGTGGTCTCGCTTATAGGAAGACCCAATGTGGGAAAATCCACACTCATGAATCTGCTTATAGGCGAAAAAATATCCATAATTTCAAGCAAGCCTCAGACAACGAGAAATAAAATACAGTCCATACTCACAACAAAAACCATGCAGGCGATATTTGTGGACACTCCCGGCATACACAAGGCAAAGTCAAAGCTGGGCGACTATATGGTGAAAAGCGCCGAAAACGCTCTTAACGATGTGGACATAGTGATGTATCTCATAGAGCCGTATGAAAAAATAAAGGACAGCGACAGAGCCATAATTGAAAGGCTTGAAAGGGTGAAAACTCCCGTTTTCCTGATAATAAACAAAATAGACACTGTGGAAAAGCCCGTACTTCTAGGCGTTATAGAAAGCTACAGGAGAGAATATGACTTTGCCGAGATAATACCCATATCGGCATTAAAGGGCGACAACAAGGAGCTTCTTCTGGAAAACATAGAAAAATATCTGCCCGAGGGTCCTAAATACTTCCCAGAGGACATGATAACCGATCAGCCCGAAAGACAGATAGTATCCGAAATAATAAGAGAAAAGGCTCTGTATCTTCTTCAGGATGAGATACCGCACGGCATAGCCGTGGAGATAACATCCATGAAGGACAGGAAGGGAAAGGACATAACGAACATAGAGGCCACAATATACTGCGAAAGAGACAGCCACAAGGGCATAATAATAGGCAAGCAAGGCTCCATGCTCAAAAAAATAGGCTCCAACGCAAGGCGTGATATACAGAGATTTTTGGGCACACATATAAATCTGCAGCTGTGGGTAAAGGTAAAAAAGGACTGGCGCGACAGCGATATACTGCTTAAAAACTTCGGCTACGACGCCAAGAACATATAAATAAACTTCCATATTTTTATCGGAATACATCCGCTTTAAATACAAAAGCTAATAACAGAAGGAGGAATTCAGGCTATGAAGGATTTCTTTTGGAATTTATTTGAAAAAAGCGGAAATATAGATTTTTATCTGGCATATAAAAAACAAAGCGACACGGGAGAAGCAGACTATGAGTTCGGAAAAGATACGGGGAATAGTGATACGTGAGGGATTTTCGGGTGAGGCAGACAAGTTTCTGACTATATTTGCAAAGGACAGAGGCAAGATATCCGTATTTGCCAAAGGCGCAAGGAACACAAAAAGCAAGTTCCTTGCCTGTTCCTCGCTCTTTACATACGGCGATTTTTTGATAAGGACAGCCACAAAGACCCCTACCCTCATGTCGGGCGATGTAATAGAAAGCTTTTACGGCATACGCACGGACATTTCCGCGGCGGCTTATGCCTCGTACTTTGCAGAGCTTATAGACAGGACAATGCTTGAAAATGTGGAGGAAAATGATGCTCTGCTTTTGCTTTTGAAGGCTCTGCAGTATCTTTCAAGGGATAACAAAAGTGCAAGGAACACGGGAATAATATTTCAGCTGAGGCTTCTGGACATACTGGGCTACAGACCCGAGGAAGAGGAAATAAAGGATTACGGGCTGAGCAAGCCTGCGCTTTCGGCTGTGGAATACATAGTGTCGGCAGAGCTCGGAGGAGCCTTTCGCATAACGCTTAAAAAGGAATACGCCGAGGAGCTTGAAGGCTTCATAGAAAAATATATCGAATACCACATAGACACAAAATTCAAAAGCTACGGAATAATTAAGGATTTGGTGTTGACAAATTGAAATAAAGTGCTATACTTTAATTAAGAAATGTTTTGAATACTGTTCTTCGGGGATTTGTGAAATTCAATACCGGCGGTTACAGCCCGCAAGCCATATGGCACGATCAGGTGAGACTCCTGAGCCGACAGTAAAGTCTGGATGAGAGAAGATTATAATGACATCTGACCCCGAGTTTTTGGCTCGGGTCTTTTTATTTGAAGTCTTATCCCCGTTTGACGGGGATATTTTTGTTCCGAAAGGGTCGGTAATTATGGAATTTATGGAAAGAGCCATAGAGCTTGCAAAAAAAGGCGAAGGCTATGTATCGCCCAATCCGCTTGTGGGCGCGGTGATAGTTAAAAACGGCAGAATAATAGGCGAAGGCCGGCACAAGAAATACGGCACCAATCATGCCGAGGTGAACGCCTTTGAAAGCGCTGAGGAGGACACAGCAGGCGCCGAAATGTATGTTACACTGGAGCCATGCAGTCATTACGGACACACTCCGCCCTGCGCAAAGGCTATAATAGAACACGGCATAAAAAAGGTATACATAGGCTCGGACGACCCCAATCCCCTAGTGGCAGGCAGAGGTATAAAAATGCTTAGGGATGCCGGAATAGAGGTCATAACGGGTGTTATGAAAGAGGAATGCGATGCCCTTAACTCCATATTTTTTAAATATATAACGACAAAACAGCCCTACGTGGTTTTAAAAAGCGCAATGACGCTTGACGGAAAAATAGCCTCCTATACGGGCGATTCAAAATGGGTGTCGAACGAAAGCTCAAGGCTCACGGTACAGCATATGCGCCACGCTCTTAAGGGCATAATGGTTGGCATAAATACCGTATTAAAGGACGATCCGAGGCTCAGCTGCCGTATAGAAGGCGGTGTGGATCCCGTTAAAATAATAGTGGACTCAAGGCTTCGCACACCCCTTGAAGCAAATGTGCTTAAGGGCGGAGAATGTATAATAGCCGCAGCGGAGGGCTATGATGAGGAAAAGAAAAAAGCGCTCGAAGCCATGGGCGCAAGGGTGATAGCAACAAGACGGTATAACGGCAGAGTAGACCTTAAGGAGCTTATTAAAAAGCTCGGAGAACTCAAAATAGACAGCATACTGCTGGAGGGCGGAGGCACACTCAATTATTCAATGCTTGAAAACGGGCTCATTGACAAGGCCGTGTTCTTCATTGCGCCAAAGCTGATAGGCGGAAGGGACGCAGTAACGCCCGTAGAGGGCAAGGGAATAGAGCTTATGAAGGACGCCGTTATGCTTAAAAACATAAATATTAAGTCTATTGAAGGCGACATACTTATATGCGGTGATTTGAGGTGAAAAATTTGTTTACGGGAATAATAGAAGAAACGGGCACCGTTATAAAGGCAGGCACTCCCCTTGTGGTGGGTGTGAACAAAATAACGGAGGATATACATACAGGCGACAGCATAGCCGTGAACGGCGTATGTCTTACCGTAACTCACTTCACCAAGGACAGCATAACGCTGGATGTTATGAACGAGACCTACAGCAGGACTAATCTTGAAAAACTAAAATCGGGCGACAAGGTGAATACCGAGCGCGCCATGTCCGCAAACGGCAGGTTCGGAGGACATATAGTGAGCGGACATATAGACGGCACGGGAGTTATTACGGATATAAAAAATGACGGCATAGCCATGTGGCTGACAATAAAAGCCGACAGAAGCATACTTAAATATATAGTAATGAAGGGCTCGGTGGCTTTGGACGGCGTGAGCCTTACGGTGGCATATGCAGACGAAAGCTGTTTCAAGGTGTCCATAATACCACACACACAGCAGAACACCACGCTTACATCAAAAAGAACGGGCGAAAGCATAAACATTGAAAATGATTTGATAGGAAAATATGTCGAAAAGCTCATGAGCTTTGATGACAGCAAAAAAAGCGGTATTACGGAAGATTTTCTGAGAGAATACGGTTTTTAGGAGGTTATGTATATGTTTGAATTCGACACCGTTGAAAAGGCTCTGGAGGATATAAAACAGGGCAAGATGATAATGGCAATAGACGATGAGGACAGAGAAAACGAGGGCGACCTCATAATGTCCGCAGAATATATGACTACGGAAGCTATGAACTTCATAGCAAAATACGCAAGAGGCATAATATGTCTGCCTGCGGACGAGGATTTTATGGATAGGCTGATGCTGCCGCAGATGGTGAAGGAAAACACCGACAACCATTCCACGGCGTTCACGGTATCTATAGACCACAAGGACACCGCAACGGGAGTTTCGGCAGAGGAAAGAGCCTACACCGCAAGGAAGTTCACGGAGGACAATGCAAAACCCGAGGATTTCAGACGACCCGGGCATATATTTCCCCTTCTGGCAAGAGAAGGCGGAGTGCTCGAAAGACGCGGACACACAGAAGCTACGGTAGACCTTATGAGGCTTGCCGGACTTAAAAGCGCCGGAATATGCTGTGAGATAATGAAGGAAGACGGCACG
>CANROO010000057.1 GCA_947632235.1 uncultured Clostridia bacterium | reverse complement strand
ACTTCTTCTGCAACAAGACCATATTCATTGTATTTGTAGCTCTGCTTTACATTGCTGTTTGAAGATGTTCTTACTCCTCCTGTTTTGGCATATGTAAAGGTGTTGTTTACTCCCTTGGTGTCTTCTCCCGTCATACGGTTCACTGCGTCATAGGTATACTCTATGGTGTTGCCGTTCCTGTCCTTTTTCTTTGTCATATTGCCGTAGTTGTCGTAGGTATAGGTTTCCGACTGTCCCATGGCGTCTGTATATTTTGTAACAAGGTTACGGCTGTTGTAGGCATAGCGTATGCTCCTTGATTCTCCGCTTGGGGCGGATTGTTTAACGCCTGTGATATTACCTGCTTTATCATAAGTATACTCGGTGGTTGTGGCATCGGTCTTAACTTTTGTAACTCTGTTCCGTGCATCATAAGTATATTCTGTTGCTTTGTATGAACCCGCTGTTGTTTTAACACGCTCCCGTGTCTTATTGCCAAGGTTGTCATATTCATAGTATACTTCAGATTTGCCTGTATTGTCAAATGGCGCTTTTACAGATTTGATCCAATTAAGCCCCTCATATGTATATTCCGTTGTGTTTCCTCTGCCATCTGTTGATGTGAGCATATTGCCAAGCATATCGTAAACGGCGGATGTAGTGATTTTAAACTTTGTACCCACATGATCACCCTCGGTAGTGCTTTTGAGCACCTTGCCCTGAGAATTACACTCATATGCAGCCACAACGCCATTCTTGCCTTCTTCTGTAACATTGCCTGCCATGTCGTAGGTATAGTATGCCGAAGTGCTTCCATTGGATTCGCCTACAACCCTGTCCAGAACGTCTTTCTGTTCATAGCTCACAATATCGGGATCATTTCCATCGGCAACCAATATCTTTGTGGTTTTTAAACCCGTTTTGTTGTATTCATAGGTATACTGTTCATCGGACATGACTTTTGATTTGCTGTCCTTATCTGTTGTGAGTGCTCTTACAACTCTATCCCTGTTATCATATGTGTACTCTGTCTTTGCTTTTCCTATAAGGGATACAGTAGGTCTGAATCTTGAATCATATTCATAACTTTCAAGCAGTATGGAGCCTATTTTGACAGACACTTTATTGCCCACAGGGTCATAACTATGTACTGTGGTATTTCCATTCTCATTTGTTGCCTGAATTATATTATGAGTATAATCATAATTGATTTTAACAGTGTCAAATTTTTGATTCACAGCTGCAAGGCTTGTTTTATTCGTTGAATATCCAATCTCTGTTATATTGCCAAGACCATCATATTTATACTGTGTAAGATAATTTTCAGGATTTAGAAGTTTTATGATCCTGTCATTGGCATCACGGACACAATATGTAAAGAAGTTATTGCTCTGCTCTGAATCCAGATAAACTCCTTTTTGCTCATATGTGGGACTTGCCCTATGTTCATCATAGTCATACCATGATGATATGTACCTTGCGGAACCCGAACCACCCGATGCATACTGTGTAACATTTAACAGTCTGCCATCCTGATATGAATCATTTGGCAAATCGCCATAATCATAGGTTATATGACCTTCCAGAATGCCATTTCTTTTTATGGTAGTTTCCGCAATGAGCATTCCGACAAAAAGTGAGCCTTTCCCTTTGATTGTAGTGTTTTCCTGAACTATATTTTCAGATTTATTCATTTTGGTAGTTGTTTTGGTACATATGCCAAAATACTTGTCAGGATTGCTCTCGTAGTCATATTCATTTGTAACATTTGCTAATTCTGTGTTCCCATTTTTTACAACATAAGTTTTAATATCATCTTTATTGGTATAGGTATATGCCTCAGTTTTTACCATGTTACCTTCCTGAAAAGTAACATTTAAAGGCAGCGGGCATCTTGCTTTTTCATGTGCATACTCAACAGTTCGGGTATTGAGCAGTCTATCCCCGTCATATTCCTCTGTTTTTATATTCTGCTGTTTTTGGTTAAAGGTATATTTAACTTTTGTACCGCCTTCATTTGTTACTGTTGTACTATATGTACATGGCTCATCATTAAACAATACACAGTCAATGCCTTCATAGAATCTATGTCCATTGTCATGACAATTGCCGCTGCATTCCCAATAGTAGCCGGTGTAATAAGGTGTACAGCCACAGTCATTTTCAACGCTTATTGGTGTATAGCAGTTGCAGACAGCATAATATGATGTGCCAAGTCCCATATAATTACCATCATAGGTATATGTCATAATATCGGATTGCTGTCCTGCATTTATTTTATATGTTTTTGCAATTCTTGCATAATCTCTTTCATCTGATACCTTGGAATATATTTCATATTCGGGGTAACGTTTTATGTTACCGTCACTATCCCTTATAGGGTCTCCATTTTCATCCACATAATAATAGTTGGAGAAATTAAAATAAGTATCTATAACACTTGCCCACTCATATTCATAGTGATTTTCCAGTCCTGTGGGCATAACTATCTTTTTGAGAAGCAGATTTTTGTATTTGTCTCCTGCCTCAGCAGTGTATTCAAACTTTGTTACATTACCCTCAGCATCCGTCTTTGTTCTCAATTCATATTTTGCTCTTATTCCATCATATTTATTTATGACATAATAAAGTTCTATTTTGCTGCCATCGGGCAGTGTTATGACCTGAAAGCGTTCATCACCCAATGATGTTTTATCTATTGTTATTTTTCTGCCCACAGTATCTACAATCGTCAAATCTATATCGCTTGATGCGGCACCTGTAATTGCCTTTATACTGTTGCCAAGACGGTTATAAGTTGCAAGCCATCTGCCATTCTCATCAAAATATTGTACACTGCCATCTTTATGTGTAAGCTTAAATTTGGAATTTGCTCCACCCTCCTTGTTATTGTCTATATAAACTTTCAATTCATCTTCAAAGCAACACTGTGGGATGTAGTATCCTTTAAAAGTATTTACCAATAAATATGTATTGCCATTTTCCAGAGTAAGATACTTTGGAGAGGAATACGGAGAACTTCCGTCCTTATCGGTTATGTATGGTATATTAAATCTCCAGTTTGAGCCTATGTTCACTCTACCATCAATTGCCTTTGGTGTATTTGTTGAATTTGAACTATAGGTTATACTAAGATTGAAGTCTAGCCCATTCAATCCCGGTATACTACAGATATTCTCTGTGTATGACAATTCTCCTGTGCTGGGATCTATACTGTCGTTTATGCCATTTATATAACTGAGAGCACCCTCCTTGAATGTGGAATCATATCCCACATCAAAGGTGTCTGTATCCTCTGCTATAGTAGCAACATTACTGTCATTATTTTTCAGTGTTTCAGATAATTCTTCAAGGGCTTCTTCAAGATCTTCGGGTGAATACCCATTATTCTTACATTCCTCGGCAGCTTCAACTGTGACGGAGTGTTTCTTTGCAATACTTCCATAAACACTTGCCGGCATAGCATATTCTTGCAAATCAAACCTATCATATATTACATTGGAAATATCTTTGCCTGTCAGCGTTGCGAATACATACGCATTAAATACTTCATCTGCATTGTAGCCAACAAGGGCATATTCTGTGAATTTGTCTTTTAAGCCTTCATCAGAAAAACATTTATATGAACTATATAGTTCACTATAGCTGTAAGCTGAATTAACTCCCTCTGCTTCACTATCATGTGTCATTACAAGCAGTCTGGCTGTTTCAAAATCTACACCAAGCACCTGCATAATAATGGCATATGGTACAGATTCCGCAATTAAATAACCTTTTTCAGCACAAATCGTCATTGTGTCCTCACGCACATGAAGATATTGCATAACAAAGAACTGCTCTGTTTCATTAAGCTGTGTATAGTTTTCCCTCAAAAGCTTTGTAAATTCGGGAGAAAAATTGCTGTCGTCAATACTGTAATCCACTGCAGATGGAGATACTACACCATCCCTTTCAAGATTGGCTCTGAAATCTCTCATTTTTTCAACAAGGTCAACAATGACTCCGGAGGGCGTAAGTATATCGTCCTCAATATTTATAGTATCAGAAGTTGTTTCAATAGCTTCTTCACTGTGTTCATTGTCAAAAATGTCGGAATATACCTCACTGACAGGGTAGGTATCATTTGATTTTACGGATACCTCTGCCATAACATTTTCACTCATGAGCACCAATGCAAGCATAAAGGCAATTATTTTAGCTTTCTTTATCATAATTTTTTCTCCTTCTCTTAATAATTATTCTTAAGCACCGTCATCTGTACTGTTGAGGTTTTTATCCCCTCCCTAAAGTTAAACTTTATACCACCTAAAATACCAGACCAATTTTGTTTATCGGTTTCTGTAGGGTATTTTATTGTTATTGTGCCTGAATATGTACTTACTGTTACATTTGCACTTTCGCTTGCTATTGCAGAATTAAAAGCGTTGCTGATATTATCAAAGCCTACATATGTCAGCTCATTTGTGTTGTACTTTAACTGCAATGTATAAGTACCTACATTTGGCATATTATTAGCAGTAATCATGCATATTCCCTGTCCATTATTATCTCGTCTTAAAATGATAGGTGTAACCTCAGTGTAATAATCTGTATCTGTTTTTGAGATGCTATACAACTCCACTGTACTGTGTGTAGAACCAAAAGCAAACAAATACAATTTATCTTTATAGTCTGAATAGTCAAATATATATTCATCCAGAGTTGTTGACATCGGCTTTATATCAATAATATAGCCATATTCATTGCCCAATACCAGATTTAATCCGGTAGTATTAGCCTTAGCCTTGATCCTAATAGCTCTTTTGGGATTAGTATTGCTTGTTCCTCTGCTGTCTCCTATCTCAAAGCTTATTCGTGCCATATTCTTCATATGCTCACCGGATGTTAATTCCAAAGCTTTGGTATAGCCTGCCTCTGTTGTAGCAACAACAGTAGCGGGTCTGCTCTCAACACTTAAAATGTGATAACCATTAACGCTCTTATCCGTTATTACTTCACCTATTGTCAGTTGTTCTTCATTGCTTGGATTAAAGTCATGCTCATCAGCACCATAAAGGTCGTGAGCTGTTACAGCTATTTGTGCAATTCTTATATTATTATCTTTTGAACGGATGTATACTTTCTCACCATAACCGTTGTAGTTGATTTTGTATGTTACATACTCCGAAGTCAAATTAAGTATATCGCCGCCTAAATCTGTATCAAGAGGACATGCATATTTATTGGTGATATACAGTTCTGTACCACTCTCTGCTTTTGCGGTAATGTATATAGTGGATTCCATATGCACATTAAAGGCAAGAGTTCTGTATGTATCACTACCAGTACCATCAAGGTTTAACACTTGAAAATATCTGTAGCCATCTTTAGTTGTGCTTGTATTTTTTATTACTCTGACGGGCTTTTCACTGCTTGCATACACATCCATTGTGTTGTAATTTTCAGTATATGTAATGTGTGAAGTAATTGTGCCTTGTTCCACTAAATCCTCAAAATCCCATACAGTGTTTTCATATGAATCAATAGGACACCAATCATCTTCATTATAATCTTCTACGGCAATTTCATATATTCTTACACTGTTATCAACAGAATATAAATAAATTTCACCTGCTCCGCCTTCATAGCTGTATCTATACCCATTTGAAGCAGAAACATTTATATAGTCTGTTTTTTCCGTATTGGTTGAATATATGGCAATCCTACGAGTATCAACCTCAGAATTAGATTTTGCCATTAGATATATTTTGCTCCTGCCGCTGACAGAGAAGCTTAGAGATTTCTCATCGTAAGTAGTGCTTTTTCTTAAAAGAGCATAATTGTTTAACTTAATGCCTTTAAATGATTTTGATGAATTGTTAAATTCAATCAGTTTATTTATTTCCAAGCCATGTACTGTGGTCTTTTCCTGAATAATACTGTTTTTTACACCGTCAAAAGAACTGTCATCAAAACGCCATTCCCTATTTTTTGCATTGGTAACATGTACCTTTATAATATTATTTTCACTGCCGCAATCAGTATAGCTTCCAGTTTTAAGTGAAGTTATAGAATCCGAAATGAAACATCTATCCTTGATAGCAGGATTATTCACAGGGCGTATTTCCTGTGGAATAGATGGTGCAGAGGTATAGGGTGTGGTTACTTGTATTGCAACAATAAAATCACCGCTTATATCACAACCTGTACGAAGCTCCATTGTTATATATCCCATATTGGTTGCGTGGTATCCGGATGCATTGCTTCCGTATAGGTCTACTTTCTGCAATCCGGACATGGTGCCATCGGTGCTTATATAAACATTGAAATATGAATTGGGTACTTCACAATAGGTTGTAATGGATTTTATAGTATGATAGCTGCCTGTGCTGTTAATATATTTATTAGCATAAACATTTTGAGTGCTGTTACTGTTTGTAACGCCTTTATGGGCTTTTTTATCGTACTCATAAGTGTATGTATCATAATTATCCGTTTCCACCTTTTGGACGGAAGATATATCATGCATAAACTTAACCATATCATAAGCAATATAATAGCTTCCTAAGTTTACAGTACCATTGTTAGTTTCAACAGTCCGATTAGTAATTACCTTAAATGCACCCTGTCGTTTCGGCTTACTTGCACCAAATTTATCGATTGCATAGTTATCGTCCCAGCCAACAATTGTAATACCACTTTCGATGGTACGCCCGCTTTGTATTTCTCCACCATCATTATTATTATAAGATGAATAATTTGGGTCAAATGCACCAGTAAAGATTTCTAAATTAGCATATACCCCGCCATTATACATTACCATGCGTTTTATAGAGTCTATTCTATCATTGACAGATGTATCATCCGAAAAACGGTTTAAATCACTTAAATTTACGGTATCAGTAATAGTATAAGCATTCCCAATGGTATGTCTGTTTGTCATCCAATATGCTGATGCCATTGAAAAATCACCGTAGGTATAAGTTGTATCTGTCATAGCATAATTCTCATCCACATACTCACTGCTAATTCCTTTAAGGAGATTAATAGGTGATAGAGAAAAATCTTTGAGATTTTTTCTCTTCTTCATATACATTTCAAGAGTATTTGTTGCACCAAAACTCCAACCTATTTCACCTGAACTTGGATAAGCATCAATGTTATAAAATTTTAAATTTAAACCTGTCAGATTGTCGTATTGAGCATCATATGTTGAAGCAATAGGTGCTACTCCATCATTTCCTTGAACATAAATCTCATTGTAAGAATACTGCGAGGGAGCCACGTTTATTTTGCTATTATACTCATCTTGAGGTAAATCCTCAATCGAATTTAAATATTCTTCATATTCAGGATTGCAATACTTTGAAATATCTTCATTCTGCTCAAATACATTACCTGTTGTTACATTGTCCTGCGCAAATGTACTTATTGTTATACTTTCTAGTAAAAACATCACAATAAGTAATATTTTAGCAAGTTCAAAAAATTCTTTTTGCCTCATAAAAATCCTCCTAACTCATACAATAATAGATACTTTGCTACACTATCAACAAAATTCTATTATTTACTAATAGTCCTTATATTTTTATTATGCCTGAATAACAAAATAAAGTCAATAGTATTTCTTTGCAACAATTAAAATTATTGTGCGTATTTAACTTGCACCTAAAATCTGTTGTATTAATAAAAAACAATTTTTTTGTTAATTTACTTAATATAAAAGCTCATCTATTTTCAGATGAGCCTTTATGTTGTCTTTTTTTAATTTTGATTTTTATAGGATAATATTTTTTCGACTACAAGTCTTTCCACCCATTCGGAAGGTTTTCTGATACCTGTTTCCCCAATTCTCTATTGTTCTTTTAGGTATACCGAGCCAATCGCTCAGTTTTTGTTGAGATAGTCCAACACTTTCTCTTGCTTCTTTTACAGTCATTTTAAATCACCTCAAATTACTATTTGAGTAATTCCTCATACTTGGCATAGTCAGACTTGGGAACATTCAAAGCTTCCAAAGCCTTGTCTAATGACATTCCTAAATTTTTCATAATACTCTTGATATTTTCAAGTAGAGTATTTTCTGTGCCTTGTGCTATACCCTTTTCAACACCTCTGTCATATACACCTAAACTATAATCGCACATTTCATACACCTCCGTTTGCATTTCTTCACTCATCTTTATATTATATTCACTTTCAAGCATATGTTTTTTAGTTTTCGGATCCACATCTTCGGAGAACAGCACATCAAGCATTTTAATAAGTCCCGAATAGTTGCCGTCCTTCTTTCTGCCGAGGCAGACAAGGACAACCTCGTCTGTGTCGTAATATTCTTTGAGGTTCGGTGCGTTACCCACCAAGTTTTTTTCCGTAAGATATATCCTCTTAATTGTATTTCTCATTTCCACACGCGGATTTGTAAGTACCCATATGGAAAATACTTTCTTTATTTTTTCATATTCGCTGTTTAAAAACTCTCTGCCGTACTGATGCGACAGCATACGAGCGCAGTAGTATCTTGCCCGTCTGAGAAGATTATCCAGAGATGCTATTCTGCTCTGTGCTTCTACATTAATTATAAACTTTACTTGCTCATTTGATACGGGAATACAAACATCAAAGAGAATATCATATCTTGCCGTACCTTCGTCTATGGAGCTGTCATCTGTGTTTTTGCCGTCTATAACTATGCCTTCATCTTGATGTACGGCTTCTTTCGATACAAGAGGCTTGCCTTCAATATATTTTTCGGCGATCTCATTTGCATCAAAGTCCTTGAATTCATCAAGACAGCCTTTTAATATATGCGCCAGTATTATTTTAAATGATAACACCTTCTTGCAGGCTTCGTCAAGCTTGGGATTTCTGTAAGCGGTATCTATTGTTCTTGAAACAGGCGTGTTGGTTTTCATAGCCTATTATTCCTCCTGTCTGTCTTTAATTTTATTTTATTATAACTACAGTAAAAAGTCAAGCGCAGTTAAATGTTAAAATATCAATGCTCAATATCATTGCTTTTAATCTTGTTATGTTTCATTTCATTTTCAATGTTTGTCATTCTGCTGCTACTTTCAAAGAGATCCCATTGCTCTTTTATATAACGGGTATCTTGTATATCATCATTAATACGCTTTAAGCTCTCGTTATTATTTGCTATCTCATTTTCAATAGTGCCTATACTGTTTTGAAGCTGTATAAGTGTATCTCTGCTGCCTGACAAGCCTGCTGCTTTCAAATACTGCATAGCTTCATCAAACCTCATAAGCTGATGTTCATACTTTTCAAAGAACAGTTCCTTATCATTTGCCTGTCTGTAACCGTTATCATATTTCTTTAAATCCAAATATATCCTCATATAGTTTATTGCAGTCCGAGTATTGACAAGCTGATTTTCAAGCTTTGCATTTTCCTTTTTTACTTCCTCTATTCTCGCATCGGCATTGCGTACTCTTAAAGACACAGCCTGCATAGAACTGTATCCCATAGAACGAGCAAGATTTAAAAGGTCGTTGGCGTTATTGAGATTATGTCGCCTTGCCCACCTTGTCAATCCTACGGAGCCTTGTATATCCTCCCTGTGTAAGTCCACAATGGAAGGCTTCTTTGTTGCTTTAAGGATATCCTCCTCCATAACGGACTTAGGTCTGCTCTTATAGGTCTGTTTTTTCTTGTTGAACATCTTGTTGTCTATACGCTCTTGTATTGCTTCTCTTGTATATTTATCTCCAAGAGTTGATGACTTGCCTCTGACAGCTCTCTCCTTGCCCTCGGGTTTGAATGTGATATATTTTCCGCTGTCGTTTATTACATAGCCTCTGTCCTGCAAAAGCAATTTAAAATCTTCAAAGCTTTGCGCAAGGTCTATGCAAGTGTCAATGTCGGATCGTATTTTGATGTACCAATTAAAGCCCTGCTTCTTTTCCTCCCATTGATTGTAGGGGAGCGATGCCGTCTTTGACTTGTCGGGTATAGAAAGACCATACTGCCTGCATATTTCATCATTAAGGTGTTCCCTGCGATAGCGTTCTTTAGTACAACTGTGATATCTGCCTTTTCCCATATTGTCAGCAGAGCAGAATATGATGTGATTATGTATGTGTCCTTTGTCAATATGTGTGGAAAGGACATAGCTGTACTTTCCCTCCAACACTTTGTCTGCCCACTCTATACCTATCTTATGAGCTGTATCAGCATCAACCTCGTTGGGTTTGAACGACTGTACAAGATGATATGCTTTATTGCCTTGCCACATTTTTGTTATGTCTCTTTTTTCATATACGCCTCTTTGCAGACTGTCAAAGGTGTACTTTATATTTTTTATATCACAGCCCCGTGTGTATATCAAAGTCTGTCCGTCCGTCTTGTCGGGATTACAGATATAGTCCACAGCATTTTGAGGGTGAGCAACAATATTTATGATTTTTGTTATAGCCACTTGAACCACCGCCCCGTTTTAAGATTAAACACCTAAGTGTGAAATATGTTCTTGAATTTTTCCGACAAGCTCTCTTAAATCATCGAGCTGATTTTTTATCTCGGAAATATCGTCCGAATAAATTTGCTGTGTTGCATTGACACGCTTTGCGATTTGATTTATGTTATTGCCTGTCCGAGAAATTCCCTCGTTGATTTTCCTCAACTCATTTCTGATCGGTTCAGAATTGAAGTGTAAAATTTTTCCGCTCAAAATTAATTCCCTCAAAAACCCCGAACGACTTTTGTAACCAGATGCCTGCATCTTACGATTTAAAATTTCTTTTTCAATCCAGTTCAGTCGAGCATATACTCTGTACTGCCTTAACAATTTCTTTTCATTTTTCATATGCGTACCTCCTAAAAAATAATATTGTCCGACAATGATTTACAAAATATTTTTTTAATGCAATTAAAAAAATCAGACGGGGTATTAGGGAACTCCCTAACAAGCTTTTTCGCCGTTTGTCCGACAAAGGCAATGCTTGCTATTTTCAAAAATACCCCGTAGGGAGGGCGGCACAGAACTTCCGTTTTTGATAAAAATTTTGAGCCGCCCGCTTTGCCTCTTTCGAGGCTCTTTCAAAATTGTCTCTCAACAATTTTCAGATCCTTGCCACACAAATGATATTTTTCTTTGTATTCCTCAACGGAATTTTTTACATCGGCATAAAATTTTGAGAAGTCATTTGATGTACCTTCCGCAATAATTTTGTTCCTCCGTTTGTCTATGACCTTTATGTTTTTCATTTGCTCTACACTCCTTTTGAAAAATAATTTGTAATAATATTTTGTAACTCTGCTTCAATTTCCGATTTACTCTTATCGCCAAAAAATTTTTGAAGGAAATTTTTTTCAAGAGAAATCTTATAGCTTTGATGTTTTTCTTTACCTTCGCCGAAAATTTCAACGAGAGCTTCAAGTGAAAATAAATTATTTTTGCTCGCCTCTGAAATGAGAGCAGCCTGCTTCATTGAAGGAAATTTATTCTCATCGTCAAGGAACCGATATAAAATTTCCTGTTCCTCTTTTGAAAGAGAGGCAAGACTTACACCGATTATCAAACGCTTGTCGGGAGCGTTATCTATTTCATCAAGCAGTTCGGGAATTAACTCGGTTAATTTTATGTAGCGCTGTACTTGTCGTCCGCTGTCTCCAAAATCTTTTCCGATCTCATCCGCTGTGTTTATTCCTTTCTTGCCTTGATGCTTCATCGCATCGTATTTCATCTTATACGCCCACGCTTTTTCACTCGGAAGTATGATCTGACGATATATATTACTGTCAACCATTTCAACAACAGCATCGTCGTCATTCAATTCTCTGATGATACAAGGGACTTCTTGAAGTTCAGCTGCTATGGCAGCATACTTTCTTCTGTGTCCCGAAATAATTTCATACTCTCCATCGTCCATTGGTCTTACAACAATAGGATTTAAAATTCCTTTTTCTTTTACACTGTCTATTAACTCTTGCAGACAGTCATCGTCAATAATTTTAAACGGGTGAGAGTGAAATGGTTTTAAAAGCGATATGTCTATGTTAGTTATAGACATATTTTCATTCCCGCTTTTATTACAAAAGAAACTGTTATATCCGTGTACTGTCATTATTCACACCTCCCAAGTATTTCTTTTGTTAATGTCCTATAAGCATCTGCGACCTTACCATTGTTGTCGTGCATATAAATACTGCAACCTTTACTGCAACATTCAACAGCTCTTATGCTTGCAGGGATTTGTGTTATCAATAAAGGCAAGTCTTTATACTTGTCCATAATTTTTTTTGGATAAACGCACTGAGAATTAATCATTGTAATTAAAATCCCGATGACATTTATATCTTCGTTCAATGCATTTTCTTTTACCATATCTACGGTAGTGAGAAAAGACTTAACTCCCATTATGTTCGTTTCGTCTGCCTTAGACGGAATAATAACTCCATCGGCAGCAACCAAACTGTTGATCGTTAATAAACCGAGTGAAGGCTGACAGTCTATTATGATGTAATCGTAAGCCTCTTTGATTTTATGTATTACTCGTTTCAAAACGGTTTCTCTGCTCATAACTCCTACAAGTGTTAATTCTATTCCCGACAACTCAATGTTAGCAGGAATTAAATCAATGTTTTCATTATGATGTAATATATTCAAAACATTGTAAAGGCTCTGGTGATTTATAACTGCTGCCATTGCATCGGCAAGTGTATAGTTTATATCATCAGCCTGCCACCCAAGAGCTGATGTTAAACTTCCCTGTGGATCCGCATCAATTAATAACACTGTCTTGCCCTGTCTTACCAAACCAATACCAAGATTGATAGCCGTTGTGGTTTTACCAACGCCGCCTTTCTGATTTGCTATTGCTATAACTTTTCCCATTGTTTTTCCTCCTATTTTAGTAATTTTTCTTCTGGTAGTTCTGCAACTGCTTGACAATCACCATCACATTATCTTATGTGTTGTAATAGTCTGTTCCTTTATTAATTGCATTTTCATTCTCCTTTATTCTGTTCACCTCTCCCATATATTTATTGGTTTCTTTATAGGTTCAATTGTATATGTTAAATTATTATTCTGAATAAATTTTTTAATATCAATGAACTTTGAGCCGCCTTCAAGATTGGTTTGTATATAATCAAGGACTTGAAATATCTCGCTTAATTCTGTTGACAGACACAAACTTATACTTGATCCCGTTGCATTTATAACAACTAATTCATAAATGCCGTCTTCTTTTTTTATTGTAAGTTCAGCCATAACATTAAGGTTGATGTACCTATAAGCATTACATTTTATCCACATAATTATATCCTCCTATTCTTATTTCACCTTGCAATTTAAATTGCATAGTCATATCCTCTGTCCGTACAATATGAATTACCCTCAATATGTCCACCATAGAAGCCAAGCAACTGCATAAAGAAATCTGATTTACAAAATGCACTGTAATCATCGTTACCTGTCCTATACATATCACCATATGAGGCGTCAACATTGTACCAATGACCATTGATTTGTATTACATTCCACTGATGCTGCATTTCCTTACTGACTACCACCTTACAAGGAATATTGAGCTTTTGCATTATATCTTTAAAGGCAAGAGAATAAGCTTTGCATACACCTTCGCCTGTCGAATACAATTCATATTCCTTATGCTTGGTGAGTGAAAAATCATAATTGTAATTATCAAGTAAATACTTATAAACTGTTTTAGCCTGTTCATATACACTTGCTGTTTTGTCTACCTTTGATATAGCAATATCTGTTACTTTATCAATCTCCGTCTGTATTTTAGCTCTGTCTTTTTCGGAATAGTCATAGCTGATTATTACCTGTTCAGCCTTTTTTGAGCTTCCCTTTAAATTTACTTTTTCATTGACCGCCCATAATTCGGGAGCCGTGTTTATAAGCTCTAAAACCTTTTCAAGGGCTTCTGTTGGATTAAGTCCGAAGCTGCTTATATTAATATTTGTTTCTCCCGCCTCAACAGCGGTTATAATTGTACTGTCAAAATCAGCTGCATATGTTATATTTGACATTAAATATGTAGTTGTTAAAAAAATCAAAGCAAATATTTTCTTCATATTAATTACCTCCTTGCTTTAAAACTTCTTTCCGTTCCGATCCGAGTTGATTAAGTTCATTTGATATTAAACATAATCAATACAGCGTCATATTCAAGTAAAAACATAATGTTTTCAATGTTACGGTCGGTTTCGCTGTGGCGTTTTATATTTTCGGCAACAATATATAAATTTTTAACTGTGGGCTTATGTTCATCTACATAATTTAACATTTCGATATATTCTTCCTTGCTGCCGCCTGTATAAAGTTCGTATTTTATACACATTCTTCTGACAGAACCCCAAGACCACCTTCGCTCAACCTTTATCTTTGGGACATTTCTTTCATTTAACATCTTTATCACCTCTTTTCAATAAAAAAACTGGTACAATTACTGTACCAGTTCAAGACTTTCATTTTTAATATCATATTTATATATAGTGTCATTTAAGTATTGCATACCTCCGCAATTCAAAGCCTGTAAACATCGGTGTTTGCGGGCTTTTTGCTTAAAACTCTGGTTTGTATAGGTGCCGATGGATATTTATAGATATAAAAATTTATATCAAAAAACTGCGGACAAGGGGACTTGAACCCCTACTCCGAAGAACCGGATTCTAAGTCCGGCGCGTCTGCCAATTCCG
>CANROO010000056.1 GCA_947632235.1 uncultured Clostridia bacterium | reverse complement strand
AGAAGTAAGAGCTGCATAGTCAATATTCTGTTTGATCAGCTCGGTATACTTTTCTATCATATCTATCCCATCAGGATAAGATAAGATAGATTGAGTATTTGATACTTCAGTATTTGATTTATCAGTATTTGATATATTAATATTTAATTGTGTGCTGTTTTCCGACAACGGATTTCCCGTTGACGGATTATCCGTTATCGGAAAATCGTATAACGGTGAAACCTCCGTTGTGTGATTTTCGCATAACGGTTGTATATCCTTATTTTCCAAAGGCTTTGGCTCTTTATGTGGAATTTCATAAACATTGTATACATTCTTGTCAAAGAGTCCTTTGCTATCTCTGCTCTGCATCCTGACTATGTATCCGGCAGCCTCCAGTTCATTTATGCCTGCTCTCACAGAAGCAACTCCGTCTTTGGATATTACTGCTAAGCCTGTAAGGGTATAATCCCAGTCATCGGGCAGAGACAATATAGTTGACAATATTCCACGAGCCTTATATGACAGACTTGTATCTTTCAGATGATAGTTTGACATTACCGTATAATTCTTGGTCTTTTCCACTCTGAATACTGACATATCACTGCCTCCTTGCCATTTGCGGTATTTTTTCTTTGTTTACAGCATACTTACCCTCTATACTGAGTACATAGCCTTTTTCCATAAGACTAGCCAATATCCTGTTGATTTTTTCAACGCTATCTGTGCTTAGTTCAGCAAGATACTCGGCTGTTGCGTAATCAGCCACAGGCAGATTTATCATTGTTGCAACAACACCCATTTCCTCAAGTGTCAGGTCTTTGTCCATCTGTAAAATCATAATTGCCTCCTATAATCATAAAAATTTGTATAAAAAAAGAGCAACTATGCTATATAATTGCTCTTATCACTAAAAATTAATATTAAGTTGTAAAAAATGTCAAATCAAAGCTCTTTCAAAAAAATGGTGTAGTAAGCACATTATTTTATAATGAAACCCTTGTATTTACATATATTTTCAAGACTAACTATTGTTTTTGGATAAAAACCAAATTACATAAATAAGCAAATCCACTCTTTATGACAGTAGCCAATCAATAACATTCAGTGATTTTATTCCGTCATAGGAATTGATATAGCTCCTGTCCATTGACAGTATTATTTTTTCATAGTTGTCGGCTATCATACGCAGAGGACGCAGCTCACGTTCTCTTGTTTCGGGGGTCTGCATACTCTCGGTAACTTGTATATACAGCTTATCATCTGGCTTTTCCGCAACAAAGTCAACCTCTGTTTCTC
This sequence comes from uncultured Clostridia bacterium, assembly GCA_947632235.1. GTDB lineage: Bacteria > Bacillota > Clostridia > Lachnospirales > CAG-274 > Gallispira. The sequence continues at coordinate 13,708 of CANROO010000056.1, read as the reverse complement.
CTACCTTGCCTATATATACACGGTAGTCCCGACGAATAAGCTCCAAAAATACAATATTTTCAAGAATATGCCCTCTGTCAGCGTCTCTGTAGCCCAGAAGCATATTGCGAAAGCCCAAATCTACAATGTAATTTTTACCAAGTGTTTTAAGGAGTTGTTTTCCCTTTACATCATATCGCCCAACGGAATAAAACACAAATGCACTGCGTAGCATAGATACATATTTATCCACGGTTTTGCCTGCAACATTTTTTCTTTTCCCTTTCCGAATATCCCCCTCATCGTATAGCACGTTGCCAATGCTGTTGGGAGATGTTATGCTGCCTAAATTGGAACAAAGAAAAAGTATTATCTTATGCAGAGTATTCTGGTCAACCTGATTATTGCGCTGCAGAATATCCCTCAGTATAACCGTGGAATAAATGCCCTCCAGCGCCTGATTGCTCCTTGCTTCGTTAAACCGATACTCTCTTAGTATGGGCATACCGCCGAATTGCAAATACTTTTGAAACTTCTCCTCTACCGTTATCTCGGGGGCAAATTCATAGAAAGTCAGGAACTCTTTGAAAGACAAGGGCAACACCTTTATCTCTACATATCTGCCCGAAAGCAATGTAGAAAACTCTGTGGACAGGAGGTAGGCATTGGAGCCTGTTATATATATATCCACATCAAAATCAAGACGGAAGGATTCTACCGCCTTTTCCCAATGCTCCACAGCCTGAAGCTCATCAAATATAAGGTATGTTTTCCCTTGCCTTGAAACATTCCTGCTGATATAATCGTAAAAATCAATGTAGCCTGTAAGTTTTCTATATTGCAGGGATTCCATGTTCATGTGAATAATATTTTCTTCCGGAACACCTGTTTCAATGAGATACCTATGAAACAGATCAAGAAGCGAGGACTTTCCGCATCTGCGTATACCCGTAACTATCTTTACCAAGTCTACATCCTTGTTTTCTATAAGCTGATTTAAATATTGCGGACGGTCAATAAGCTCTGCCATAATACACCTCACGAAATTTTTATTTCATTATAATCTAAGAGTTAAAAAAAGTCAATAGTTTTCGACTTATAATTCCAAAACTTTTAAAATAATATAATTTTCGACATACAATTCCAAAATTAAAAGGAGCAATTTTGATATAATTGCTCCCCAAATTTATAGATATATAATCAAATATCAGTGACAAATATGTCTGTTACACTTCCTGTGCATACTGCATAAACACTACATTACATATGTAATTTACAGAATAAACTTCGCCGTTTACGCACCCTGTAGTTCGTTGAAATTCCTTGCTCCGTCTCGTTAACACGTTATTAACCATATAACCGCCGACATAGCCGTTCTGAGCAGAAGTTAAGTCACCATTGTAACCCTTCTTTAAAGGTACGCCGATCTCTGAGGCTACCTCATACTTAAACTTATCCATAGCTTCTCTTGCTTCCGGAACATTAACTCTGTTACTGCTAGTATTACCAGACATTTTTATTTACCTCCTATAACTTTTTATTTGTTGGTACAATATTATTTTGTCTGATAATACAACAAATAGTCAGCCAATTTTTTCAAAAGCTGTCAAAAAAGCTTATGGACTGTTTTCCAAAAGATATTGCTCGCCGAAAAGCAAGTCATACTGCACTTCGCCGTATTCCCTTATACTCTCGCTTGAAGGATCTATGCCGAATTCCTTATGAACGATGGGAAAATCCTTTCTTAATGAATATACAAAGTCAAAATATGAACTGTAATCTATCTGCGAATCCTTAAGTATCTGCGGTGCAAGCTGATTGGGCGTGATATAGTCCTGCCCTATTTCTATATCCTTATAGTTGGAATAGGCTATCAGGGGCGTTGAATACTTATTATATTTGTCATCTATAAAGCCAAGAGTATTGAACGCCGAAAGCGCAGGCAGGTGATCTCCCCATATATACAGCAATGTAGGCCTTTTTGCATTGTCCACTATATTTATCATTTTTTCTACAAACCGGTCGGCATGAAGCACGCCCTCGCTGTACTGCTCAAGCTGATGAAGCTCATTTTCATCAAGCTTATCCGAAGAGAGCTTTACCTCGGTATTGTCATACTTGCTTTCATAGAGCATATGATTTTCTACAGTCACCGTAAATATAAACTGAGGCTCATCTGCAGAATTGAGCTCCTTTTCTATAACATCCGCAAGGGGAACATCCTTGAACCAGCCGTCATCAGCAGTTTTTTCCGCAGAATAATCTATATCCTTTTTTTCTATAAATTTGTCAAAGCCCATTGCTTCATATATAATATCTCTGTTGTAAAAACCGCCGTCATTGGGATGTATGGCTTCGGCAGTGTATCCGTTTTTCTTAAATTCACGCGCCAGACTCGGTATATATTCATCCTCACTGTTCCAGTATGTCACATAAGGTACGATATTATCAAGGAAAAAGAAATTGCTCATTCCCGTGAGCGCTTCAAATTCCACCGAAGCCGTTGCGCCTCCGTATTTGGGAGAAATAACCTCGGCCTTTTTATATTTATTTATATTATTGTCTACGGGCATGTTAAAATTGACATTCGGCACAGAGCCCACATCAAACATGGATTCCTCCATTATCATTATTACATCGGGCTTTATATCCGACACGACAGTATGCTCAAGACCGTCAAAGCTATTCTTTAACGAAAGCATATACTGCTCGCTGTAATTTTTGTCAGCCCTTGGTATTATATCAGATATTTCGCTGAACTTGGCATAGCTGTATACAACTGCTCCCTGCTCCTGCACGCATTCCTCCACTCCGACCCATAAACGGGTGAAGTCCGCTCCTATATCCGCAAACTTATTTTTACCAAGCATATATGTAAGCATAACGATACACATGCACATAACTGCAGACATAAATATGTTGGGCCTGTATTTTTTTAATTTATGCCTGTATTTTATTATAAGAAATACACATATGCCTGCAAGCATCAGGGCTATGCCGACTATAAGAAGCAGGGGGACATATCTTGTGACTATGCCCATAAAATCGCCTATCTGAAGTATATCCATGGGCAGGAATAAGGTATCATGGTATTTAAGCTTGACAAGGTTGCCTATGAAAAAGAAAAGGTACAGCATTACTGCGGCGGCTCTGCCGAAAAATGCGCCGAATAAATTTTTTACCATAAAGTATATTATACCCAAAAGTATAACATTGAGCCATAAATTTTCAGAACATATATAGTCTTTGACAGCTTTAAAAAAAGGCATGTCCTCCAAAAATATCCTCGGCATAACTTCCAGCACGGATGTCATAATAAACACGATGAGCATATCCGCACTCAAGGCTATGAGCTTTATAAAGCCGTCTGATGTATATGCCTCGCTCTGCTCCGAATCACAAAGCAGTACTGCGGAATATATAATGACATGACCGCAGACAACAGACATAAAAAGACCTATTGTATTCTTTCCGTCCGGAGCCGAAAAAAGACTGCTCATGCCAAGCTGAGGCACAAATATAAAGGCGGCAGCAGCAGAAATAAGCATAAATGTATATGCAAAAAATCTGCGTTTCCCGTCAAGCCTCCTGTACTCAGAGCGCTTGCTTATTATATATGCCGTGACGCCCATGGGCAAAACAGCCAAAGCTCCGGCATAAAAACAAAGCACAAGGCTGAGCGCAAGCATGACCGCTTCGGCAAGCCTGCCAAGCTCCGTGTGCAGAAATGAGGAGGCCGGAGCAATGCTTCTTTTTCTGCCTCCAAGCTTCACACCCAGCAGAATAACAAGCATCAATACAGCCCATATCACAAGCTTTGAAACATAAAAGCTCCCGGATATGCCTTTGTTGAATGAGACACTCCTTATCCCTATGGTCTGATCCGGGGCCGTAAGAAGGTCAAGCCTTACGGAGGCGATGGTTTTTTCATACAGATCTATATCGTTGTTACCCACCGACAAAACAGCATTGTATAGGTTGTGGCTCCCGTCCTCATGCATGATGTATATTTGTGAGTCATTATAATTATCGGAAAGAGCATAAACATCCACGCTGATCCTTTTAAGCCTGATATTGTCCTTTATATGATAATCAAGCCAGGGGTCGTCACTATGAGAAACAAGCATATCTCCGCTTTGAGAAAAATCCTTGATATCGGAATTTTTCAATAACTCATCATAGCTTATGTCAAGCTTGGGATATTGCATTTTTTCCATACCATAGGCGCCAAAACATATTGCCAGAAAAACGGCCGCCATAACTGCAATTATGACATGTTTTATGTCATATCTGACTTTTTTCATAAGCATTACACCTCAAAAAACAAAAGCAACGACTTCATACTCAATTTACGACCTCCCATTCTCCGCTTGACGCATTGAACTTATGGCTGCCGTTCTTGCAGTAATCGTCCTGTACCGTCAGGACGCTTCCCACCTCTTCGCTCATAAGCGCCTTATTAAGGCATATATCCGTTATGTCGGCAATAAGCCCGCTGTCGATATTGCAGTCTGTAAGCGCGGAGCACAAAAGTCTGCCGAAATCTGCCGAAAAGTCAAGTATGCCGTCCTGAAGCTCCTTAAGCTCCTTTTCAATAACATTGTCCGACTTATAGACGGGAACCGCCCTGCCGTCCTCAGAGCTGTCAAAGCGCACAAGCTGACCGAAGGGCGCCTTAAGGACTGCCTCAAGGAAAAGCTGGTTCCTGAATATCCTGTGTGTTTTTTCATCGGAAGCATTTTCAACGGGATACATTGCCTCGCATCTGCATCCGAGCTTTTCGGGCTTTTTATCGACCCATGTGCAAAGATAAAGTCCCTCCTGACTGTTATTGAGAAGCTTTGCCATGTAATACTGTATAGTGCCGGAATAACCCACATCCACAAGTATTCCCTTTTCTGCGCCGTCAATGGAAGCAATATATGAGATATAATTTTCTCTTTCCTTCTCAGCTTTATCCAGAATATAGCCGATATGAGGCTTAAGAAGCGACATTATTTCATTGACCTGCTCGGGCATTGAAACTTCCCTGTCCTCTATGTCGTCAAAAAGCTCAACACCCAGTCTTGACATGAGCATATTTGACAATGTGCCTCTGTAAAACTGCGATATTATGCTTTTTATATCCTCCCTGTCCTTAGCGGACGCAACGGAAACAGCCCGCCTGGATGCGAGAAAATAACAGGTTTTTCTTTTTTCATCCGGAAGTCCCGCAAAAATATTGTTATATACTCTTTCAAATATATAGCCTTCCCTAGAAAGGAACATAAGTACATTGTCCTTAGCCGTCTTTGTATTGAGCCACACGCTGAAGGCCGAAAACAGAGGTCCGAAAACGCTGTAGCCCAAGGTGCCGTATTCCTTTATGACTGCCTCGCCATCGGCGCCCTGAGCAAAGGGCGAATTGTAAATGCCTCCGTTTATAAACATTCCCAGCACAAGTCTGTCTGCCGCAGAGCCGTCTGTATAGGGCTTGAATGTATCATAATAACGGCTCAGCTTAAAGGCGGTCACGGGATTCATCACAAAAAATGTCTGCCTGAGCATATCTCCCACAAGCTGAATATCCGAGCGCGGATTGTCGCCTGCATGTATGGTCTTTAAATTGCCGTAAATCTTGAAAAACTCCGTCCACATGGTACCGTTATCCTTGCGAAGACCCTTTTCGCAGGATATCCACATGTCGTCATATCCCTCATAACCGCATTTTTTAAGCATTTTTCCTACTATATCCGATGTGAGGTACATATCGCTTACAAGCACTATTTTTCTTCCACAGTTCTTTATATGGTTGAATACCCGGAGCATATCCTTACGGGGCACGCAAAGCTCATACTCCAGCTCAATTTCCATATTCATTATTTCATCCGCCTGTTTTTTGGTTACAGCCATAACATCCAGAAGCCTGCCGTATATATCCTTTATGGATGTAAATTCCTTTTTTTCTTCCCAGGCAAGGGCCTCAGCCCTTTTTCTCAATGAAAGAAAATCGCAGTCTATGCCATAAACGGACTTTATTTTGTCACACATAATAAGGAATATGTCATCGGGTCTGTACACAAGCCTTGTTATAAGAGTATCGAATATATCAAAGCTCACAAGCTCATAAAGGCTCAGGTGATACTGCACGGCCTCATAGTCGAGCGAAAAATATTCACGGTATATCTTGTAGCTCCTGCCAAGTGATATATATCCGCTTTTTATATCGTTTATGGCTTCAATATATCCCCTGCTTCGAACCACAAAGGAGATCGCCCTTTCAAGCGCGTGAGCGAGCGTTCCGTCTGTTTGTCCCGCTTCCTCGGGGAAGTCCTCATATCTGAGCTTTCTTTCAAATATAGGCATAACGGCGTCTGTCTTTGCCCAGAAAAAACTGCCCACGGGATAATTGAAAAGGCCGTCGTCAAAGGCTATGCCCATTTCATTGAGCAAACTTCTGCCGTTATACGCATTTGCAAGCCAGTCCTGCGCAATAAGGTGCATCTCGCCGAAGGTCTCGGGATAAAAAAGTCCGACCCTTTTATCGGATTCAAAAAGAGCAAATATGCGTCCTACGGTATCCTTATCCTTGAGAAGGCAGTCCAGATTGAACTGTCTCCAGCCGTACTGCTCCTTGCCCGTAAAAAGAGATTTCTTGCTGTGGACATGAAGAAAATAATCATGCTTTCTTATCTCGGGGGCAAACTGCACATAAAGGGGCGCAATATCCCTGCCCCTGTTTATGGTCTCTCTTACATCTACGGTTTTTACATTTTTAAGCTTTTTGAACTGGCGCGCAATTTTGTCAATATCGCTTCCGCCCCTGCACGAAACATAAAGATCAAAGCTGAAGGGTATGTTGTTGAAATAATCAAAAAATTCCTTCAAAAGGTCTGTGTAATAGAGATGCAGATGAACGGCTACAGTCCTGTCAAGGCTCTCAAGCGGTGTTATATCGCTTAGGGCTATGGCTTCAATGCTTCCGCCGGGCGCGGTGGTCCGGGCCGTGATCTCATCCCTTCTGCCGGCAACGGCGGACTTAAGTCCGTCACGCTTTACATAAAACAAGAATTTGTATACATCCTTGGTTATGGGATTATTTCTGAAAAAGCTTTTTGTTCCGCCCACAATTTTTCTTAAGGGCGCAGTGAGCCTCCAGCAGGTGGAATTATATATTTCCTCTATCTGCATATTCCTTGAGGCAAGCTGATTTTCAAGATTACTTATCCTGGAATTATTGCTTGCAATAACGGCATTGCTCTGCTCGAGCATATTGCTTTTTTCCGTTAATTCCCTTTCGGCATCCTCCAGCTTATTGAGGCTTTCGCCAAGCTCTCTGTCATATTTTACAATGGACTCGTTCAAGGCTTCTATAACGCTCTGTCTTTCGGCTATATTTCTTTCAAGAGTACTTATACTGTTTCTGTCATACGAAATACCTTCTATAAGCTCCTTTGCGGAGTCCTTGTCTGTGAGAGTAAAGGAATATTGCATTACAAGCCTTGCAGGAGCGGATTTTACAGTGATATGGAACTGTACGTCTTCATCCTCAAACACAAAACAGCTGTCATTATACCTGTAGCCGTTTGTGACAAACGAGGGCGTATATTCCTCACCGTCCGAATTTATACATTTTATATTCCTGACATTGACTATAGATATATTGGTTATAGGGTCTATTCTCAGTATTTTTGTGCCCTCTTCTATTTCAAGCTCTATACTTCCGTCAGTCTCGGTATTCACGCCGTGTATTCTCAGGGGACTGCCGAAGCCGTTTCCCTTGTCAATATATACTTCTGCGGTGTATCTTTCCGAATTGAGCTCCTTTTCCTCTGCCCACACAACGGCATTATAATTATTGGTTTCAAGCTCATTATAAAAAGCCCTGCTGACAAGACCGCCTGCTGTTACATAGCTCTGAAAGTTTTTCTCCATAAGCTCAAAAATATCTTCTTCTGCCTTTGTTATGCCGAAATGCTCAAAAATATTTCCCTTGAAGGCTGAGGCTCTTGTACCGTTTAAATAAATATAATTGGCAAGCGCCCTGTACTTCATAAATTTTATGGGCACGGGAAAATCGAAGGTCCACTCATAGTCTATAATGTTGTAGCCGTTGTTGATTATTACATTGTCAAAAACAATGTCGATATTGCTTATGTCACAGCAATCATAGTCCTCTGAAAGCTCCGCATCTCCGAACACGGAAACAAAGCCCTCCGTACTTTTGAATTTTACAACGGGCCTTACATTTGTTACGGCATCAAAATATTTTGTTATTTCATTTATCAAAGCCTCTTCTCCGCCGCCGGGTATGAGCTGATCAAGCTTTTTTGAAAGCGTATCTCCGTCAATGTATTCAAACAGGATTTTTCCGCCGTCAACGGTGCATTTGTTTACAATCACGCTTTTGTCCGCATAACGGTCTTTAAGCATATCGTACATCCTGCCTATATCGGCGATGTGCTCCTCCGCCTCGGGAACAAGCGCAGTCTTTTCAACATATCTTACGCCGTTTTCTTCTGCTATGGATGTTTTTATTTTAAAGCGCCGTCTGCGCTCGTTTGAAAACTTGACATATATTGTATTCTTCATAAAATACTCCTATCTCTTTAATTCAACAAAAAAAGAATTAGAATAATAAGGGAATAAGCCGTTTTTTATAACCGTATCGAATGCCTTGCTCTCATCAAAGGTGATGATGCGGTCATTGTCGAAATTGCGCATATTGTTTCCCAGCTCTCCTGCCTTGGGCAGATAGCTGTCGCTGTATATCCTCTCGGCAAATTTATAGTCGGGATAGGGATAGTAAAACCTTGAATGTGAAAAGCCCGCCTCCGCAAAAATTTCCTCAAGCTCGGTCTTGCCGTATGTCATAACGCTGTTTGTATTGCTGTAGCCTTCTATGGATTCATAATATCTGCCTACATGGTCCTCCTTACAGCCTGCCCAGTATTTCATTCCCATTTTGTTCTCTATGGCAATGAGAACGCTCCCGTCCTCGTTCAGCAGTCCGCCTGCTGTTTTAAGAAGCTGTATGTCGGGCTTGTCCGAGGCTATATAGCTTGAGGCATATTCCAGCACGCCTATGAGCGTAACTATGTCATATTTTTCGTCAAGCACCTTCTCTATATCCTGAAAATTGCCGACATATATTTCTATATTGTCAAGCTCGCTGTGTCTGAAGGCATTTATGGTGCTTCTTTTCTTGGAAAGCTCCGCGCAGGTCACCTTCCTTGCTCTTTCCGCAAGAGTGCCGGTCACGGCTCCGCAGCCCGAGCCTATCTCCAGAACGGTTTTGTCGCTGTCAACAGGATACCAGTTCAGAATATTTTCTCTGTATTCCGAGAGATGATACATGAGCTCCCAGCGCTTTCCCTTGGAAATAATGCTGTTGTATTCGGAGCTTTTATGGTTTTTTACTATCTCCAGAATATCATTTTCTATATCCCCGTCGCAATAAAGGTCCTCGCCCTTGTAGCAGCACATATTCAATTTAACATTTCCTATTTTCTCTGTCATATAAGCACCCTCTTGGGAAATAATGTCATTCTATTTTTATCCTTGAATTCATATCATAAAAGCCGACTGTGTTCTTGTCGGATATAACATTTATACTGCACACCTCGTAAAGTCTGTGATACACCGTGAAGTCGCCGTCGCTGTAGCCCGTGCAGCCAAGGCTCAGGAGATAATCTCCGCCCTGTATGTCCATTTTCTGCTCAAAGGTGACTGTTTTTACATCACCCTCCGACACCGCGCCTATGTCCTCGTTTTCAAACATTGTGTTCGTTCCCGTGACATCCGTGCCCTTAAGGTCGACTATAGTAAACGCAAAAATGGGATCCTCGATATGGGCATTGAATCTCACCTTCATTTTTATGCTGAACTTACTGCCCTTTTCTATATTGTTTGTTATCCTGCCCCTGCTGTCGGCAATGGCAAAGTCTATTATTTCGGCTCTGTTGTCGCCGTAGGAATTCTGCACGGGGTTGAGAACGAGCCTGTTTTTCCATAAGCCGTCGGTATAGCTCCCGCCGTCATCCGCAGTGCCTTCTGTGCCCTCATCCTCCTCGGGGAGGTCATTGTTTTCATTGACAAGTATTTTCTTGTAAAGGTCTATCATATCATGAGGATTGCCCTCAGCCTCTTTTCTGCCCTTGTCAAGGAGTATCACCCTGTCGCAGTACTTGCTTATGGAGCTGAGGCTATGGCTTACAAAGAGTATTGTTTTTCCCTTTTCCTTGAATTCCTCAAACTTCTTATAGCACTTCGCCTGGAAGAAAACATCGCCCACGGAGAGCGCCTCGTCCACTATGAGTATTTCGGGGTCGATATTTATGGCAACGGCAAAGGCAAGGCGCACGAACATACCGCTTGAATATGTCTTCACGGGCTGATTTATGAAATCGCCTATATCCGCAAAGCTCAGTATATCGTCAAGCCTCGATGTGACCTCCTCCTTGGTGTAGCCCATCATTGTGCCGTTAAGATAGATGTTTTCAATACCGCTGTAGTCGGGGTTGAAGCCGGCGCCGAGCTCTAAAAGCGCAGATATTCTGCCGTTTACGCTCACCCTTCCGCTTGTGGGGTTCAATACGCCCGTTATTATTTTAAGTATCGTGGACTTGCCTGCTCCGTTAACGCCTATTATGCCTACGGTTTCGCCCTTTTTTATCTCAAACGAGACATTTCTGAGGGCATAGTGCTCCCTGTGATAGCTTTTTCTGAAAATATCAAGAGATTCCTTGAGCCTGTCCACGGGCTTTTCATAAAGTCTGTAGAGCTTTGTGAGCTCCTCAACTTTTACGGAAATTTCGTCCATATATATCTCCTTTATAATACATCTGCAAAATGTGGTCTGAGCCTTCTGAAAATGATACAGCCGATAAGCATACACACAAATACCGTCACCCAGAAATAAAGCGTCTGCTTTATGTTGTTGTAGAACGGCACGCCGTATATGAGGCTGTCTCTGTAGCCCTGAACTATATAATACATGGGGTTAAGCTTGAATATCCACATAAACCTCGGCGGAATTATGTCTATCTGCCACATTATGGGCGTAAGCCACATGCCGAACTGCAGAACTATGTTCATTATCTGCCCCAGATCCTTGAAAAACACCATAAGAGGCGCCGTTATTGTGCTTAGGCTTATAACAAGTATCATCATACAAAGGCTGTAATAAAATATCTGTATCGTATACAAATTGGGTCTGAAGCCGTACAGCAAATATATAAAAAGCATAAAGCACACAAAGAATATGTGAACAAAAAGATTTGATATTATCTTGACAAGAGGAAGTATATGCACCTTGAACACTACCTTCTTGACAAGATAGCTGTATTCTATAAGGCAATTAGTGGCGTTATTCCACGCATCGGAGAAGAAGAACCACGGTATTATGCCTGCTATGAACCATATTATAAAGGGAACATTGCCTATATCCGTGCTTCTGAAGCCCACCTGAAAGACGAACCAGAACACGAGTATGGTACATACGGGCTGTACAAATGCCCACATTATACCGAAATATGAGCCTGAATATTTTGTCTTGAAATCGTTTACGGCAAGAGAAAATATGAGCCGTCTGCTCTGATAGAGGTCAAGTGCCATAGTATAGACGGATCTGAGCCTTACATAGCGGTATATCAAAAACACAGCCACAAGCGCCGAAAGTCCTGCCCACAGTCTGTTGTGGGTGCTGTACGGCGTAAAACTCATATCCTCCATTATTATATAGGGGTCGTTCCCCGTTGTGATAACGGCAAGTCCGTCATTTGTGACATTGAGGGCAACATCATTATTTCCCGTATTATCCTCAACGGACGAGAGATCTGCTTTGCAGAAACCGCTTTCCTTGCGGTATTCAAGCTCCTTTATAACGATTTTTGCTCCGGCACTGCTTCCGAGATCCAGCCTTACGGCATAGCTTACATCGGCGCCGAGCCTTATGCTGTCATTAAAACGCAGTCTGCCCCTTCTGAGCGAAATATCGGCAGCAACGCTTTTTTCATCCGAAAATTTTTCATCGGGCGCGTCTGTGTAATACACCGTGACGGGACCCTCATATACGCCCTCGCCCGACATATTTATACGGAGCCTGCTTCCCTTATAAAAGGAATTGAAAAAATTGAGAAAAAGCAGAAAAATAACAACAAAAAGAAGAGCATATATAAGCCATTTTACGGCATTGAATACCATTCCCTTTACATTAGTCATATCAAACCTCGCTCGGCTCTTATGCCGTATTTAAACGGAAAAACGGATAAAAGCCTGAATTGTATTTTGTATTTATACTATCCTTTTATTTTAATACATACCATGGAGTTTTTCAAGTGCCTTTTCATATTCGGGGGCAGAAAATTTATAGCTCAGGCTGTAATGCCATTCTCTGTGAATATGCTTAAATTCCTGCCAGCAGACATATTTGCCGTCCCTTATTATATGCATGGACACCGACCAGCAGCCTGTTTCTCCGCACTGCCTGCAGCAAAGAAGCTCTGCCCTGCCCCCGTTATCATAAGCCTTGTTAAGCGCAGTATAGAGCTTATAGGGCGCAATATGTCCGTAGGCTCCCGCAAGCGAGGGATGTCCCTCCGCCTCAGCATAAGCAAGCTCCTCGTCCTTAAGTATGTCTGCAAGCTCCCTGCCGTTTATGTATATTTCGGCAGAGACGTGAGGAGCGCTGTATTCCATTGCCCATTCCTCGCCCTTCAAGGCGGGATCGGAACGTATAAATTCTATTTTATCGCACATGATATATTTTTCCTTTCATACTAATATGTAAAAGCATGATACAATAAATATCACAAAAACAGCTCATTATGCTTTCTTTCGGAGCACGCCTTTTTAAGCGCCATGGCCGCAAGAGATACCATAGCCTTGTTTATGCTTCGCGCAGATTTGGGACATATCTCAACACAGCGCATACATTCTATACATTTTTTGCTGTCTGTCTCGGCTTTTCTGCCAAGGCTTATAGCCTCTGCAGGGCATTTTTGCGCGCAAAGTCCGCAGTTGTCACAGCTGCCGTTTGTCTTGGGCACCATTGTGCCGGCACCCTGCTTTTTGTAGGGTCTGTTTCCGGGTATTGCAGGGGACATATCCGTACTGCCGTTTTTGAGCTTATCGGCTATCTTCACCGCAAATCCGCGAAGCTCCGCTCTGTCTTCATCGTCCGGTCTGCCCGAGGCATACCGATGTATTATGGAGTGCTCCGCAACGGCAGATATGCCGGCTATGACTTTAAAGCCGTCATTTTCGGCTATATCCTTAAGCTCAGCAAGCGTGTCCTCATAGGCGCGGTTGCCGTAAACGCAGACAATTATACACCTTGCATTATTGCCCTTTATTTGGGACAGTCTTTTTGAAGCAAGTTCGGGCACTCTGCCTCCGTATGAGGGAACGGCGATCACCGCAATGTCTTCCTCTTTTATCGAAGCCGTGCCGAAGTTCGTACCGGCATCCGCAAGGTCTATACTTATTTTATTTCCGCCGAGAGCTTCCGTTATTATATCCGCTACCCTCTGCGTGCCTCCCACGGGACTGAAAACGATTTCCGCTGTATCCATAATTATATTTCCTTTCTTTTTTTGCATTATTATATAATTATATAACATTATGCTTTATATTTCAATAAAGACACAAAAAAACGGCACTGCTTTGTGCCGTTTCTGCGTGTCGATAAAATCGACACGCTTGAAAGAAATGCTTGCATTTCTTTCAGATAGATCAAGGTAGGAACCAG
>CANROO010000055.1 GCA_947632235.1 uncultured Clostridia bacterium | reverse complement strand
ACCGGCTGTCATTGCTCATAAGAGCTTTAGACCCATAGCTTTGCGTCCTTGCCTTTCGACAAGTTTGCCCATATATTTAATTGTGTAACAATTAATATGGCATCGGGATCAAAGATGAGGCTTGATGCCTAATCGCCAAAAAAAGCATCCAAAAAGCCAAATTCCCACCTTTAATCTAACTTTATTATATCATAGCGTTAAATACATTGCAACATCAATTTTATACAAAATTTAACTTTTTTTAAAATGTAAAATTGGATATTACATACAATCAAGCAAAGAGGCGCCATAGGGCGCCTCTTTATCATCACTGTGTTATTATCACATACCTATAAGCGGACCGAACACATTTCTGAGCTCCATAATATCCGTGGGGTCGTAAATGCTCATTGCGCACTGCTTGAAATCGTCCTTCTCCTCGGGAGTAAGAGCGTCATAAAGTGCCTTTGCGTCATATACGGCAGATGTTATGTCAAAGCTGTTGTCTGCCTCGTATGAAGACATGGCAGCAAGAATATTCTTTACAAGATCTACCTCGGCATCTGTCTTTACGGCATAACGCAGAGAATTTCTGGTACCGCTTATAATTCTTGAAAGAGCGCTCTTCTGTGAGGGAGAAAGCTCTATTCCGCCGCCTGAGGGCTCCTGAGTGGTAGCCTCTGTCTGTTCCTCCGTTGTGGTGGTCGTTGTAGTTGTTGTTGTAGTCGAAGAGGAGGTAGTGCTCTGTGTGGTCGAAGAGCTTCCGTTTCCGCTTGACGATGTGCTTCCGGAGCTTCCGTTTCCGCTTGACGATGTACCGCCTGAGCTTCCGTTTCCGCTTGACGATGAACCGCCTGAGCTTCCGCTTCCGCCCGATGACGAACCGCCCGAGCTTGAGGAACCGCCGGGATTATCATTTGTAGTACTTTCGGATGACTTATCGGCGGTTGAAGAGGACTTGCTTGTGTCCTCGCCCGCATTTTCGGTATTTACAAACTTGACAAGCGCCCTGCACACCTCGCCTCTTGTAATGTTTTCCTTAGCTCTGAAGCTTCCGTTCTCAAGAGGTATAATGCCGTTATTTATAACAGTGTCCACATATTCCAAAGCCCAAGGGGAGACCGCATCGAGTATCTCGGGCTTTATTTCCTTGTTTTCAAGCTTACCTGCAAGCGCTATCACAACGCAGGTCTGCTCTCTTGTGAAGTTGTCCTGCGGTCTGAATGTGTTGTCGTTGAAGCCGTTTATGTAGCCGTTTGTCTGAGCTATCCTCACATCGTTGTAGTACCACGCCTTTTTATCTATGTCCGCAAAGTCGGGAGTAGTCTCAGCCTTTTCTTCGTCAAGCTCGTACCCGAACACCTGGTTGAACACCCTCGTGAGCTCGGCTCTGGTGATAGTAGCCTCGGGCTTGAAGGTACCGTCCTCATAGCCCTTGAGATAGCCTGCGTTATACATCTTTTCGATAGCCTGTCCTTCCTCGGTGGAAAGGCTTACATCCTTGAAAGGACCTGCGTTATCTGCGGCAAATGCCGTTGTGCCCAAAAGAGCGCTGAGCGCTATGGCGGCAGCCGCTATGAATTTGATTCTCATATTGTTTACCCTCCGTTTTTTTAGAATTAAAGTTACAGTAATATGATTATAACAGATATAAGCATAAAAATAAAGTGTTTTTTGCAAATTTCATTTTATTGTAAAAAACAGCGTATGCGCAGATGGGACTTTTTTATGGCATTATAGCAGAGCATAAAAAGAGACCACCATATGATGGTCTCTTTTTATTTATAATTGGTTTATTAATTTATTGGTTTATATTAGTTAGCAGAAGCCTTGAAGTCTAAGCCGTAAGCTATACCAACCATAGCCTCGTTTCTGCCTGCCGTAACTGTAACAGCATCGCCTAATGCGTCTGTAACATCCTTTATAGTCTTATTCTCGTAGTCACCTAACTGAGCTATAGCAGCGATGAATTCAGAAGTCTTAGCTGTGTCTGCAGAAAGGACCTCTTCCTTGCCGTTGTAATAAACAACTACATCATACTTAGTATCTGTGATCTTTAATACTTCCTCAGCAGTCTTAGTGATGTTGTCAGATGTAAGAGCAGCTGTGGGGAATGCAGTGTATACATTGTCATGTATAGTCGTGATGTCAGCTGTTGTGAAAGGAGTCTCGTTAGCCTTTGCATTGTCAGTCTGATTACCGACTACAACAGCCTTGATAGCGTCAAGAGCTGCAACCTGTGCGTCACCGTCAGCAGCAAATGTATAGCCCTCAGCCTGTAACTGAGCTACCTTGTTGCAAAGAACTGCATCGGATTCCTTCATAGGAACGATATATCTTAAAGCATAGCATAACATTGCCCAGCCGTTGTTACTTCTTAAGTAAACATCGCCCTTAACAGCGTTGTTGAAGAATATCTTGTTGAGCTGAGTTGAAACCTGCTCTGCTCTTGCTGCATCGCCTGCAACATAATTATAAATATCATCGCTTATAGTCTTGAGAGTAGCGGGAGTGCCTTCCTTGAGAACGCCTGTGCCGTACTCATCCTCTACAACTGTGTAGCCAAGATGCTCTAAAGGAATGATCTGATTTGTAATGTCTCTTGTGTTTACATTAACAGTACCGTTTGCCTGAGCAAAAACGAAAGCCTTAGCTGTAACTGTGTTGGGCTGAAGACCCAAAGAGTAAAGAACAGAAACATCTGCATTGTCTGTCTTTGTGTCTGCGTTTACATCAACGGGATCCTTTGAGTAAAGATAAACATCGTTAGCTGTGAAAACCTTAGAGCCGTCTTTATCAAAAGCATCTCTGGGAGCCTTTGCTGCAGCTAAGTCTGCCGCAAATGCTGAAGTTGTCATGCTGACTGCCATAACAGCAGCTAATAAACCAAAAAGTTTTTTCTTCATTATTATTTTCCTCCTTGTTTGAATACACATATTTTGATTACTTATCATTATAGCAGACTTTATATAAAAAATCTACCCCTTTTTTAAATTTTGTTAAATATGTACAAACTATGTCCATATTTTTTGTGCTATGTACCAATTTTGAATAATACGGGGGTTTTCAAGGGGTTTCGGGCGCATGCTCAAAGCCTATAAAAGGGCAAAAAAACAGAGCGGGTGAAGGGAGTCGAACCCTCGTCCTCAGCTTGGAAGGCTGATGTACTAGCCGTTGTACCACACCCGCATTTTAAAAAATGATGCCCAGAGACGGAATTGAACCGCCGACACGAGGATTTTCAGTCCTCTGCTCTACCAACTGAGCTATCTGGGCATATTGTCCGTTCACTGACTGCGAACATTAATATTATATAATAGAGAACAGTGTTTGTCAAGATTTTTTTGAAGACTATTTTGGGCAGCCGCCGAATGTTAAATTTTGCACTGCTTTCAATGCAGGGGCGAACTGCGTTCGCCCGCGGGCGAGCAATGCTCGCTCCTACAGGCAAGGATGTGACAAAATCTATAATTTGTACTAAAATATATAAAAACCGGGCGACCACAGGTCGCCCCTACACGCAAGGATGTAACAAAATCTATAATTTATGGTGGAGCTGTCGCCCTTTTGACGAATGAGGAAGAGTGTATATTGCGAAGACTGTCCTCACTCTTAATATGATGCTCTACATATTAAGCAAGTCGCTGTGAGTTCCTGT
Organism: uncultured Clostridia bacterium; assembly: GCA_947632235.1. Taxonomy (GTDB): domain Bacteria; phylum Bacillota; class Clostridia; order Lachnospirales; family CAG-274; genus Gallispira. The sequence continues at coordinate 11,368 of CANROO010000055.1, read as the reverse complement.
TCTTGCAAGATATAGTATCAGTGTATCATTGCTTATTTTATATATAAGAAGCCAATCAGGTTGAATATGACATTCTCTTAAGCCCTTGAATTTTCCATACAATTCATGGTCACGATTCTTGGGAGGAAGCGTTTTTCCCGAAGCCAGAGTATCAATAATGTCCATAATAAGACTTATATCGTATCCTCTTTTCTTGGCAAGCTTAATATCCTTTTTAAACTGTGTAGACGGCTTTATACTATATCTCATATGTCCAAAATATCCTCTATCATTTCTTCTGCACTTGCATAGCCCTTGTATTTATCGGGATTTCTTTCCATATCCTCTATTTCCTTCATTGCCTCCAATGTATCGGGATTATCCAATATATCCTGAAGGTATATTATTATATTGTCAAGGCTCGAATCGGGTATTTTATTTATGAGATCCATAGCATATTTCTTTTTTTCTGCCAGCATACTTATCACCTCAATATTATTATATATTAAAGCATATCAAATGTAAAGTGTACCTTTTTTCCTGTTTTCACTTCACCGAAAGCCACACTCCTATGCCTATGGCTGCGGCGGCTGCGATATAGCCGAGAGAGAAATGCCTTGAAAGCGCTATACCCGCGCCTATACCCATGAGCAGGGCGGAAAGTATATATTTCCTCATTCTGCATCTCAACATAAGCACCTCTGCCCTTTTTAATACAGCTTATGCAGGAGGGCTTAGTCCCTTGACATAATGAGTATGAGTATTCCTTCTTTTACGGAGAGATAGGCGGTGTCCTCGTTCATTACATTGCTTATGCCCAGGGAATGGCCTATCTCCATTGAAGCATCGGTGAGGGGATATTCCATATTCTGCGTGGTTATGCCCTCCACCCTTGTGGTGAGGGGAATGAGCGAGAGGGTCTGTCCCTTTTCGCCCACTATCTCTATGCTGTCCTCCACGAGAGTTATTATGTTGTGCTCGTCCAGAAGGCACGCCTTTACGCCCTTTCTTATGGGATCGAGGAGTATATGCACATTTGCGAGGCTGTGATCGAAGCGTCTGCCGAGACCGCCGACAATATATATCTCGTCCGTGTCCTTTTCAAGAGCAAGCTCAATGGCAAGCTCCATATCGGTCTTGTCCTTGTTGACGGGGTATTCCACCTTCAGAACGCCCTGATTTTCAAAGAAATCCGCATCCGCCTTGTTTGCCGAGTCAAAATCGCCCACCATCACATTGGGTATGAGCATCATGGAACGGCAGTGCTTCACGCCTCCGTCACAGGCTATTATATAAGCCTCGTCAAAATATTCCCTTATTATATCGTAGTCCTTTATTTCGCCGTTGCCTATTATTATGGTCTTCATATTCATTACCTCTTTTTTTCGTATTCGCCGAGCACGGCGTTGAATTCCCTTATGGCTTCTTCGGGCTTGTCGCTGCCGAACACAGCCGAGCCTGCCACTATTATATTTGCCCCTGCATCAAGAGGACGCCTTACATTGTCGGTATAAATCCCGCCGTCCACCTCTATGTCGTACTCAAGCCCCGATTTTTGCCTGTATTCCGCCAGACCCTCTATATTTCTGAGAGTGCTATCTATGAAGCTCTGACCGCCGAAGCCCGGCTCCACGCTCATAACAAGCGCCATGTCCGCAAGCTCCATGAGCGGAAGTATGGAGCGGTAGTCCGTTTCGGGCTTTATGGTGACTGCCGGTCTTCTGCCGAGGGTGCGTATTTTCCTGAGCGCCGCCGCGCAGTCGGAGCAAGCCTCATAATGTATGTTTATAATATCGCTCCCTGCCTCGGAAAAGGCCTCAATATATCTTTCGGGCTCTGTTATCATAAGATGCACGTCCAGCACCAGAGGCGTTATTTTTCTTATGCTCCTTACAACGGGTATGCCTATGGATATATTCGGCACAAAAACGCCGTCCATAACATCCACATGGAGGTATCTGACGCCGTTTTTTGCGCAAAGCTCAATGTCCCTGCCAAGCTGTGTGAAGTCCGCGCTCAAAAGCGAGGGCGAGAGTAAATAATTCATTGGTCTATCTCCTTTGCTTCAGCTCATTGTATATATATACATAGCTGTCATAGCGTTTTTGGGGTATTTCGCCTATGTGCTCCTTTACGGCGCAGTCGGGCTCCGAAATATGCGCGCAGTCCGAAAAACGGCATTTTTCGGGATAATCCCCGAACTCCCTGTAAAGCCCTGCAAGCTCACGGGGCTCAATAATATCCAGAGAAAGAGATGTAAAGCCCGGGCTATCGGCAATGAAGCTTTGCTCGGAGCTCCTTATAAGCTCCACCTGTCTGGTGGTGTGCCTTCCCCTCTCTATTTTTCTGCTTATCTCCCCCGTCTGCCTGTCGCTGTCGGGCACAAGGGCGTTTATAAGGCTTGTCTTGCCTGCACCCGAGGGGCCTGCAAGCACGCTCACGCCCTTCAAAAGCGCCCTCAGCTCGTCTATGCCCCATTTTTCAAGGGCGGAGACAAAGCAGAGAGGATAGGCTCCGTAGGTAGCCGAAAACTCCGATACAAAGCCCTCGGGAGCAAGCTCAGCCTTGTTTATGCAGATCACTATGTTTTCTATCCCGCGCTTTTCGGCAAGCACCAGAAATCTGTCCAGAATGTCGTAATTGGGCGAGGGCGATGCCGCCGCAAATGTGATGACAGCCGTATCTATATTGGCTATCCTCGGGCGGACGAGGCTGTTTTTCCTCTTGTGTATGCTGTCCAGAGCGCCCTTTCTGCCGTCCTCGTCAAGCACAGTGAACTCGACCGTGTCGCCTGCCGTGGGCGTTATCCTGTTTTTTCTGAATCTGCCCCTTGCCGAGCATTCATAAACCGAGCCGCCGGCGAAAACATAGTAGAGTCCGCCGACGCCCTTTATTATAAGTCCTGTCATATTACTTTGTGTCGCTGTATACTACAATGCCGTTTACGGTGACGGTATACTTCGTGCTTCCGTCCGATGTGTCGTTTACTGCGAAGGGGAAATCGTCCTTTGAAAGAGTTATCTCCTTCAAAACGACCTCCGCGCCGTTCTTGACAGCAGTCACGCGCACTGCGTTGTCGCTGTCCCTGAGCAGATCTGCCTTGGGATTGACGGGAATGCTCACTACCTCCTGCTTAGCGCTGTGGGACTGAACGGGAGCCTGCTCATCCGGAGCCTGTTCTCCGCCTCCGTCATCGGGAGCGGGAGCCTCCGTTTCGGGCTCGGGAGCCTTGGTAGGCTTTTCTATAATGTCTATTATGGCAGGCTTGCCCTCTGTGGGAGCCTCTGTCTGCTCCTCCTTCTCGCCCTTGCAGAGAGTGACTATTATCTGACTGCCTATGGGCACAAGCGTTTCCGCAGGTATGCCCTGGTCAATAACGCTGTCCACGGGCACAGTGTCGCTGTAAGCATCTATGAACTTGGCGTTGAGTCCCAGGTCGTCAAGTATCTTTGAGGCTTCATCTCTGGTCTTGAGCCTTAAGTTGGGCACTCTTACCTCCTCGGCAGCCGTTCCCTGGCTCACCTTTACATTTATGCGCGCGTCCGCAGGCACCATTTCTCCTGCCTTGGGATCCTGCTCAACTATCTCGCCCACGGGCTTGTCGCTGTTGATATAGTCCACATCGCCTATTGCAAGACCGCACTCCGAAAGCGCGTCCTCGGCAACGGAACGCCTCATGCCCTCTATATCGGGCACCTCTATATCACCTGCGCCGTAGCTCACATAGAGAGTGACTACTCCGCCCTTTTCAACTCTTGCTCCCTTTTCGGGCTCCTGCTGAGCTACCTCGCCTGCCTCTACATCCTCCTGATATATCTCCTCCTTCTCCACGGTGAGGCCTCTGCGCTCTGCCTTTGCGCAGGCTCTGTCATAGCTCATTCCCACGAAGTTGGGTATCTTTATGGTGTCGCCGTAGAGCGTCCTTGAAAGGAGCTTTCCTCCGAAGGTTATGAGAAGTATTATGGCTATGCCCGTTATTACTGCTGTTATTATAACATTTCCTTTGAAGCTCCCTGTCCTCATCGTCATCGTCTATGTCATCGGCATAGCCGTCCGATACGGGAGGCAGCTTTTTGTCGGATCTGTCCTCGCTTCTGAAGCTCTTGTCCATAACGTCCCTTAAGTCATCGGCCATATCTATGGCGTGCTCATATCTGTTTCTGGGCTCCTTGGCACAGGCAAGCCTTATGATGTCTATAATGTCCCTTGTTACCTTGGGATTGACCGAGCGCGGATCGGGTATGGGCTCCTTTATGTGCTTCATGGCGAAGTCAAGGGGCGTCTTGCCCTCGAAGGGACATTCTCCCGTGACCATTTCATAGAGCACTATACCCAGGGAATATATATCGGTCCTGCTGTCCACATCCTCGCCCTTTGCCTGCTCGGGCGAAAAATAGTGTACCGAGCCCATGTAATCGCCCTGAGAGCTCTCGCCGGTGCTTGCCTTGGCAATGCCGAAGTCGGTCACCTTGGCCACAAGTCTTCCGCCCGACTCCGTGAGAAGTATGTTTTCGGGCTTTATATCCCTGTGGGTGATGCCGTTTAAATGCGCTGTTTCAAGACCCTCGGCTATCTGCGAAGCTATATCGCAGGCAAGCATATTGTCAAGGGGCGCTTGCTCGCATATGAGCTCCTTAAGCGTGTAGCCGTCTATATATTCCATAACGATGTAGTATATGTCGCCGTCATTTCCCACATCGTACACATTCACGATGTTGGTGTGGGCAAGGCCTGCGGCGGCTCTTGCCTCCGTGCTGAAGCGCTTTATGAAATCCTCGTTTTCTATATATTCGGACTTTAGCACCTTCAGCGTAACGGCTCTGTCAAGCTTTATATCGCTCGCCTTATAGACAACAGCCATACCGCCCTTGCCTATGGTTTCTTCTATTCTGTATCTTTCGTTTACAACATAGCCCTTTTCAAGTATCATACAAGCACCTCCCTTACACATCTATGACAATGACGGAAATATTGTCGTTTCCGCCTCTTGCGTTTGCCTCGTCCACGAGCCTGCCGGCTCTTTCCTGCGGACTTGACGGCTCCGAAGCCAGCTCAAGTATACTGCTGTCCTCAAGCATGGTGCTCAGTCCGTCGCTGCACATAAGAATAATATCGCCGGGCTTAAGCCTTAAAATTATGCCGTCCGAAACTACGAAGGGGTCTGTGCCGACCGCCTTTGTAATGCAGTTGCGCTGTGGGTGGTGCCTTGCCTCGGTCTCCGTTATCCGGCCCGTCCTTACCATCTCAGCCACGAGCGAATGGTCGTTAGTTATCTGCTCTATCTCTCCGCCCGATATTCTGTAAAGCCTTGAATCGCCCACGTGGGCAATGTACATATTGCTTCCCGATACCGTGGCGGCTATCATTGTGGTGCCCATGTTGCCGTATTCCTCATAGGAAAGCGCCAGAGAATGTACGGCCTCGTTAGCCATATTTATACCGCCTATGAGCATATCGAGGGGCTCCTCCGTGCTGTCCGGTATATACTTATTAATATAGGAAAGAAAGGCCTCCTTAGCCGTATTGCTCGCCACCTGTCCTGCCTTGTGTCCGCCCATGCCGTCGGCTACTATGTAGAGATTTTCAAGCCTGCCTACGGGCGCATCCGAAACAAATATGGTGTCTTCATTTTTAAGCCTTACTCTGCCTATGTCGGTTTTGCCTGCGCTTAACATATGCATCCTCCTTATGTGTAAGAAATGCCTGCGGTTTTCCGCTGTGTGATCATACTTTTACAGTCACAGCTCCTCCCCCCTCAGTCAGCTCTGCGAGCCGACACGCCGGGAGTTTTGTCCTTGCCGGGAGTTTTGTCCTTCATATAGCTTCGCCTAAGCTGTCCGCAGGCGGCGTTTATGTCGCTGCCGAGCCTGCGCCTGACCGTGGTTTCTATGCCTCTTGCCCTCAGCACGGAGGCGAAGCTCTGTATGCTCTTTTCACTGCTTCTTATATAGTTATGCTCTTTCACATCGTTCACGGGTATGAGATTGACATGACAGAGCTTTCCCTTCAGCCTTGAAGCAAGCTCCGAGGCGTTTTCAGCGCTGTCGTTAACGCCCTTTATAAGAGCGTACTCAAAGGTGACGCGTCTTTTTGTGCGTTGGGCGTAGTCCGATGCCGCCCTTATGACCGTATCTATATCGTATTTCTTGGCTACGGGCATAGTCCTCTGCCTTATTTCATCATTGGGCGCATGCAGTGATATTGCCAGAGTTATCTGCAGATTTTTATCCGCAAGCTCATATATCCTATCCGCAAGTCCGCAGGTGGAAAGCGTTATGTGCCTGTGGCTCAGATCATTGCCGAGGGGCGAATGTATAATATCCAGAAAGTCCATAACATTTTCAAAATTGTCAAGGGGCTCTCCGCTTCCCATTATGACTACGCTCGATACCCTTTCGCCCGTGTCCTGCTGTATGCGGTATATCTGCTCCGCCATTTCGCCTGCGCTCAGGCTCCTCTCCAGTCCGCCTATTGCCGAGGCGCAGAACGTACAGCCCATACGGCAGCCTGCCTGAGAGGATATGCACACGGCATTGCCGTAGGAATAGCGCATGAGCACGCTCTCTATAACAAGGCCTCCGCCTATATCGAAAAGGTACTTAATTGTATTATCCACCTTTGAGGCAAATTTTGCAACAGTTTTTAGCGTTTTTAATGAATATTCTTCATTCAGCCTTGCGCGAAGGGCATTTGAAATGTCCGTCATCTCGCTTATTTCCGTTATCTGTTTGGCATGGAGCCATTTGAATATCTGCCTTGCCCTGAAGGGCTTTTCGCCCATTTTTTCAAGCTCCGCGCACAGAGCGTCAAATGTCAGAGAACGGATATCGATATTATTTTCCATTTATTCCACCCTCCGAAGCCTTGCTATAAAAAAGCCGTCAGTGCCTGTAACATGGGGCAGGAGCCGTATATAGCCGTCCCTTGCCGTATCGCATGCCGTCCCCTCGGGGATATAGGGCGAAATATCCTCCGCTGTGACTTTTCCGCTGTCAATGAGCCAATTTACATTGTCGATATTTTCTCTGTGCGAAACGGTGCAGGTGGAATACACCAGCACACCGCCCGGCTTAAGAGCGTCCGCGGCGTTTGAAAGCATTTTTTTCTGTATGTCCGCAAGAGAACTTATGTCCTCCGCCGTCCTGTTGTACTTTACATCGGGCTTTTTGCGCAGAAGGCCGAAGCCCGAGCAGGGAGCGTCCAAAAGTATACAGTCCGCCCTTATGTCGCTTTTTTCGCAGGCGTCCCTTAAAAGAGGCTCCACAGAGCTTATGCCGAGCCTTTCCGCGCCCTGTCTTATGAGCTCCAGCTTGTGCTCATATATATCGCATGAAATTATGCGGGCGCTGTCGTTCGTCTGCTCCGCAAGGGCAAAGCTTTTGCCTCCCGGGGCGGCGCACATATCCAGTATGACGCTGTTTTTTTCGGGCGAGAGTATTTTTGAAGCAAGCATGGAGCTCTCGTCCATTATATGAAAAAGTCCCTCATTATAGCACCTGCTTTGAGAAATATTTCCCGTTTTGCTTATATAAAGACTGTTGTCCGTAAGCGTGCCGTCCTCCGAGGCTATGCCCTCAAGCAATAGCCTTTCCTTAAGCTTTGCCCTTGTGGTCCTCAATGTGTTTACGCACACGCATATGCGTGGCTGACACAGAAAGGCCTCGCACATTTTTTCCGCCTCGTCAAGGCTCATTTCTTCAAGCCAGCAGTTTAAAAGCCAATCGGGGACGGAATATTTAAGCGACACCGCCTTTTTTCTGTCGGCAGGGTATTTTATGCTGTCCCTTGAGCGCGCTATGCTCCTCAGAACGCCGTTCACAAAGCCCGAAAGGGAGCCGAAGCGCCTTTTCTTGGCAAGCTTTACGGCCTCGTTGCAGGCTGCGGAGACGGGGACCCTGTCCATATAGAGTATCTGATACACTCCGAGCCTTATATCATTCAGTATAAAAGGCTTCATTTTAGTTGTTTTTGTGTTTGAAAAAAGGTCTATAACATAGTCTATGTTTATGAGATTTCTGAGAGTGCCGTTTACAAGCTCGGTCACAAACGCCCTCTGCCGGGGCGTAAGCTCGCCGTGTTCTCCGAGCGTTTTTCTCAGTATAATGTTGTTGTAAGCGCCCGTTTCAAATATATCGGTGAGTATAAAAAGCGCAATTTCTCTTTCCTGCATAAATATCTCCCAAAAATCTCTTTTATTTTTTTACAAAATAGTGTATACTATAGATAAGAATGAAAAAATTACCAAAAAAGTAATTTACATCTCTATATATATTAACACATTTCGGCGAATTAAAAAAGTATTTTTTTACGGGGAGCAAAAATATGTTCAGAACAATAAAATGGTACATCAAATTTATTTGCTCGCTTGCCTTCAACAACGGCGAGCTGAAGCGTGCGGACAGACTGCTTGAGGCAGGCAGGAGCGAGGAATACGAAAGCTTCGTGACAAACAAGGTATCGGGCTGGGCCATGGACAGGATGAAGGACTCGGGCGCAAGAGTGAATGTACACGGGCTTGAAAACCTGCCCAAGGACAAAAAGGGCATACTCTTTGTATCGAACCACCAGAGCAACTTCGACATACTTCTGCTTCTTTCATATCTGCCGCTGCCCAAGGGCTTTGTTGCCAAAACGGAGCTCGGCACCTTCCCCTTTGTCAATCAGTGGATGAGGAGGATACACTGCCTGTTTATGGACAGGCACGATGTAAAGCAGGCGGCAGGCGTTATACTCGAAGGAATAAAACAGCTCAAAAACGGCATAAATATGGTGATCTTCCCCGAGGGCACAAGGAGCAGGACGGGAGAGCTGGGAGATTTCAAGGGCGGAAGCTTCAAGCTTGCCACAAAGAGCAAGTGTATGCTTGTGCCTCTCACCATAGACGGCACAAGGGGACTTATGGAGGCTAACCACTATATGATAAAAAACGGCACTGTCGACCTTTATATACACAAGCCCATAGACACCGCAGAGCTCACCAAGGAGGAGGCCTCGGAGCTTCCGTCAAGGGTGAGAGGTATAATAGAGGATAAATTAAACAAAAATAAATAAATTGCGTATATATTAATAAGAAGATATAAAAAGGGTTAAAATTAAATTAATAAAAAAATTGCTTTAATAAGCACAAGAAAGAGAGGTTTTTTAAAATGAAAAAGGAAAGAATGGAGATCATCAAAATGGTGGGCGAAGGCAAGATATCCGCAGACGACGCCGTAAAGCTTCTTGAGAGCCTCAAGGGCGGAAGTGTGAGCGCAGGCGAGATACTTGACGGAGTAAAGGAAAAGGTGTCCGACATAGTATCGGACGCAAAGCCCGTAGTGAAGAAATACGCCGTTAAAGCCAAGGACAAGGCTAAGGAGGTAGGCGGAGATGTTTACGAAAAGGGCAAGGCTAAGGTGGAAAAGATAAAGAACAAGGCTAAAAGCTCTGACTTGGCGGACGAGATAATAGAGCCTGTGGAGGAGATGTTTGAGGCTGCCGGGGAAAAGGCTGAGGAGCTCAGGGAAAAGGCAGAGGAAAAGATCGGGGACATAAAGGAGGATATCAAGGAGGCCTCCGAAAAGGCAGAGGAAGACGCAGAAAAAATTGCGGATGAAATAAAGGAAGAATAATGCAAAAACTGACGGCAGATGATGACCTGCCGTCAGTTTTTTTTGTGAAGATCAATGTGATGCTATAAACAATATAGTTTTTTTACATTCTCAAGACTTATATTTTTCCAGTATTCTCTCGCCCAAATAGAGGTCCTCGGGGGTTGTTATCTTTATGTTATTGTAATCGCCCTCCGCCATTTTGACCCTTACGCCCGTTCTTTCGGCGAGCATGCAGTCATCGGTGCCGAGTATGCCGTCACGCATTGCACTTTCATATGCCTTTTTTATAACATCGTACTTAAAGCACTGCGGTGTCTGCGCCGCCCACAGGGTAGACCTCTCGGGTGTGGAAACTATTGTGCCCTCGCTGTCGCACACCTTTATTGTGTCCTTCACGGGAACGCCCAGAACGCAGGCGCCGTATTCAAGGGCAGTGTCTATGAGCCTTTTGATATACTTGTCCTCTACAAAGGGTCTCACGCCGTCATGTATGAGCACGACATCGCAGTCCGCGCTTACGGCATTGAGCCCGTTGTTTACGGAATACTGCCTTTCGCTTCCGCCTGCAACGACTGCCTTCACCTTGTCAAAGCCGTATTTTTCAACGATATTTTCTTCAACGCTTTTTATATCCGCCTCTCCGGCAACGAGCACTATCTCGTCTATATATCGGCTTTTATTGAAGGTCTCTACGGTATAGCTGAGTATCTGCCTGCCCTTGAGCTCTATATACTGTTTGGCAACGGCAGAGTTCATTCTCCTGCCCTTTCCTGCGGCAACTATTATTACACCCGTCTTCATAAAAAATCACCTCTTATTTGTATTTTAGCATTGAATTTTTTGTTTTTCAAGCTTATAATATATTTATAGAGAAAAATGCTGAATTAAGGGAAAGGGGCCGGAATATGAATATAATAGATCTTATAATAAAAAAGAGGGATAACAATGAGCTGAGCACGGAGGAGATAAATTTCTTCATAGAAAGCGTATGCCGTAACGCCGTGCCCGACTATCAGATATCGGCAATGCTCATGGCTATGTGCATCAACTCTCTTTCAGAGAGGGAAACGGCAGACCTCACAAGAGCCATGACAAATTCGGGCGATATAATGGAGCTTGGCGAAATAGCGGGCTTCAAGGCGGATAAGCACAGCACGGGCGGAGTGTCGGACAGCACCACGCTTATAGTTGCGCCCCTTTGCGCCTCGCTCGGACTGCCCATAGTAAAGATGTCGGGCAGAGGGCTCGGACACACGGGCGGAACTCTCGACAAGCTTGAGGCGATACCCGGCTTCAACGTACATATATCAAAGGAAAGAGCAATAGAGCAGGCAAAAAAGCACGGCATAGTGCTCATGAGCCAGAGCGATGAGCTGGCGCCTGCCGACAAATATCTCTACGCCGTGAGGGATGTTACGGGCACAATTGACAGTATGCCCCTCATAGCCTCAAGCATAATGAGCAAAAAGCTTGCCTGCGGTTCGGACGGCATAGTGCTCGACATAAAGTGCGGAAGGGGCGCGTTCATGAAGGATCTCGCCTCCGCAGAGGAGCTTGCAAATGAAATGATAGAGCTGGGAAAGAGCCTGGGCAAGAAAATGAGCGCCGTTATAACAAACATGGATGAGCCCCTGGGAATGAACATAGGCAACAGCCTTGAGGTGATAGAGGCTATAGAGGTGCTCAAGGGCAACAGCAGGGGAGCGCTTATGGAAGTATCGCTTGCTCTGGGCTCGGAAATGCTCGTAATGGCAGGCTTAGCCAAGGACAGCGCAGAGGCGGCGGCTATGCTTGAG
>CANROO010000054.1 GCA_947632235.1 uncultured Clostridia bacterium | reverse complement strand
CTATAATTTGCGCTTGAAATTCAGCAAAAAGCGGGCGTGCAATGCACGCCCCTACATAAATACCATACTATTTCAATAAGCTGCTCCCTATTACGTTATTTTTTTCATATTGGGGATCAGCTCCCCGCTTGTCAGCTTCGCATCGGCAGTCTCAAGGTAACGCCGGTGTGGGGACAGTCCCTATGCTTGCTTTCGTTTTTGTTATATTACATCTTATATATCACCGTTCAAGCCTGCTTTTTGTCCGCTTTAGGGACAGTCCCTGCTTGTTGGCTTCGTATCGGCAGCCTCAAGGTAACGCCGTGCGGGGACTGTCCCGAACGAAACTGTTTTGCTATCATAAATGGCACTGTACAAGCTTTATAGAGCAATAAGATTTATATCTGCCGGGACTGTCCCCATTACGTTATCCATTCGTTTTGGGGACAGCTTGTCCACGCTTGTTGGTTATGCAGATACTATCTCATATGAAAAACAAACCAACTCCCCTGTCTATAGGGGTGTGCAGAATATTATAATTTGTACTGAATTATAACAAAAAGAACGAGCGAGTATAGCTCGCTCGCGGTATGGCTTTATGCCAGCGCCTTATCGGCGTTTGATATTATTTCGGTGATGTAGTCTATATCCCGGCAGATATCCTCCTCTTTATCGGCAAGCTCGGCGCTGTATTCGAGCACGAGCTTTGCGCCCGGGGTATGCTTCATATAAAGCTCCATGAAGCGGTTGAAATCCAAAGTGCCGTCAAATATCCTGTTGTGCTCGTCATATCTGCCGTGGTTATTGTGGATATGGTAGGCTGTTATTTTGTGCTTAAGAGCCGTTATGACCCTCTCCATATCCCAGCCGTTGGCATTGATATGCCCTATGTCTATGACGGCAAGGCAGGGGCTTTCAAGCACGAGCGAGATATATTCCTCCTGAGAAAGGAGCATGGTGCCCTTTGCAAGAGTGCCTGCATTTTCCACTGCAACCGCTATGTTGTAGGGAAGAAGGAGCTGTGACACCTCGTAGAGATTATCCTGCGATGTCTTTATGAGCTTTTCCCTGTCTTCGGGAGCGACAGCGCAGTTATTGTGGTGATAGACTATATATTCGCAGCCCATTACGGAGCCGTACTTTATCATTGAGCTGAGGCGGTAAATGGTCTTGCGGTAGGCGGAAGACTCAAAATCTGCCGTGTGCTCCACCTCGAAATAAGGCTCGTGAATGGTGATTTCCACCTGCTTGAGCGCAGGAACGCACTCCCTCAGAGCCTGTTCAAAGCCCTCCTCGTCAAAGCGTGGGAAGATCTCCGCGCCGACCTTTCCGTTGTATCTTTCAATAAAATGCAGTATATTTTTGAAATTATCGCTGTGATACATAGCTGTGCTTATTAGTATTGACATTGCTGCGACCTCTTATATTAAAAATATTATATTTGTTATAGAGCACGGGTTATTTCCCTGCCCTCATTTTAGAATATCACATTTTAATAATTTTGCAAGTATTTTTTTGTAAAAAAACGGCATTATATTTTATTGTAAAAAAATAAACTCCGACAGGCCGTAAACGGCTCGGCGGAGCTTATAAACTTAATAAAATTAAGTTGAAGCGTCAAATCATATCGCAATATATTTTCAGTTCATATCCTCGAGATATTCCTTCATTATTTTTCTGGCGGCAGGTATGGCGTTGCTTCCCTTGCCTGCATTTTCAAGAAGCACCGAGACGGCTATCTTGGGATCATCGGCAGGAGCGAAGGCAACGAACCATGCATGATCCTCGCCCTGCGGATTTTCGGCCGTGCCCGTCTTGCCTGCCACTCTTATATTTTCTGACGAGGAAGCGGAGGAGCCGGAGGTATTATCATCCTTATCAACGGTGACGGAAAATGCCGCCTGCGGAGCCGTACCGCCTCTGCCCTCCACCACTCCGCACATGAGCTCTTTTATCTGCTCCGCAAGCTCGGGGGATATGGCTTGTCTAAGCTTCACGGGTATAGTCCTGTTTCTCACGCCTCCCGAGGGGGTAAGGCTGTGGTCTACAACATAGGGCTGCATCATCATGCCGTTGTTGGCGACAGCCGAAGTGACCATTGCCATAAAAAGCGGTGTGACGAGCGTTCTGCCCTGTCCGAAGGAGGTTTCCACTATCTCTATGTCCTGAGCGTCCTCGGTCATGGGGAAGGTGGAACGGCTGTATTCCAGAGAAAGGCCTATGTCCTTGTTGAAGCCGAAGGCATCGGCTGTTTCTATGAGCCTTTTGCTTCCTGTCTTAAGGCCGAGCTGTGAGAAATATATATTACAGCTTTTTGCAAATGCCGACTGCATATCCACATTGCCGTGCGCCTTGCCGTCATAGCAGTGTATTATGCTGTGGCCGAATTTTTCCTCGCCCTCGCAGTCCATCTCAAAGCTCCCGAGGTCGCCTCCCGTGCCGAGAGCGGCGGCCGCCGTTATTATCTTGAATGTGGAGCCCGGGGGATAGAGCCCCTGCGTGGCTCTGTTTAAAAGGGGCGAATTTTCATCATCTGAATTGAGCGCCTCCCAGTTTTGTTCCACGGAATTGCTGTCAAAGCTGGAGCTTGACACCATGGCGAGCACCTTGCCCGTGGACGGCTCCATGGCGACTATCGCGCCCTTCTGATTGCCCAGCTCATCGCCGGCTATCTCCTGAAGCCTGTTGTCAAGAGTGAGCACAAGCCCGTTGCCCTCTATGTCCTTTCCCCACAGAAGCTGAGCAAGACGCTGTACAAATTCATTGCTTATGGTCTCAAGGCGGAAGTTATATTTAGACTCCACGCCTGCCTTGCCCTTGACCGTGTAGCCCACAACATGGGCGTAGTATTCGGCATTGGTGTAGACCCTTTTGAAGCTTCCGTCCTCCTGCTTGACATCCTCGGCTATGACATCGCCGTTGGCATCGTAAACAGAGCCTCTCTTTATTCCCTCGTAGCTCTGTGAAAGCCTGGGATTAAAGGGATTGGCTACAAAGCTGTGGGAGTCGTAAAGACAGAGCTTAAGAAGATAAACTATCATTATAAGAAAAATAAGGGCATAAAGCCAGAATATTTTTTTAATGGCGCCGCGCATTATTTATCCCTCCTGCGGATATTGGTCTGCGGTGATTTAAGCCGTGCAGACATTTTGGTATATTTTACTTTTTGGCTGTACTTTTTCTCTTTCGGTTGTAGCTCTCGGGTCTGCCCAGGGGCGGAGGGGTCTTGGCAGGCTGACGCCTTGACGGTCTTTCGGGAGCATCGGTCCTTTCGGCAGGCGCTCTGCGCGCTGTCTTCTTAGCCGAGGGCGCCGTGCCTGCGGTCTTGGCGGCCGTTCTCTCCGCCGTGCGCGCTTTAAGCTGCCTTGCGGAAGTGACGGATGTCTTTTTCTGCGCCCTCGCAGGTCTTTCGTTTTCCTTCTTCTCCGGGGCAAGCGCCTGCTCCGCCTGCTCGTTTCGCATTATTATCCACTGTATGATAGCTATTGTTATATAGCTTATGACAACGGAGGTTCCGCCGTAGCTCACAAAGGGCAGAGTAACGCCCGTGAGCGGTATGAGCTTAATTACGCCTCCTATTATGAGGAAGGACTGGAAGGCTATGAGAGCCGTAAGTCCTGCGCACACAAGGGCAAGAAAGCGGTTGTTGTTACGCGCCGCGCCTCTTGCGCCCTCCAGGAATATCAGCATGAATACGCATATCAGCCCCACGGCAAATATGACGCCGAATTCCTCGCAGACTGCGGCAAATATGAAATCCCTCTCCACAACGGGTATGGACGAGGCGTAGCCCCTTGTGAAGCCTATGCCCGTAACGCCCCATGTGCATATGGCAAAGAGCGACTGCGCTATCTGATAGCCCGTGTCGCTGACATCGAGCCAAGGGTTCTGCCATGCCTCAAATCTGACGCGTATGTGGTCGAAGAGCCTGTACGCCATACTTGCGGCAACGCCCAGAAAGGCTATTCCGCCGAAGAAATAAAGATAATTGGAGGTCGCCATAAAGAGCACCGCAAGAAATGTCATATAGAATATGAGAGCGGAGCCCAGATCCTTCTGACCCGCTACAAGCACAAGCACTATAACGGCGCTTATTACCGCGGGTACGACTATGTCTTTGATTTTGGGCTTTTCCGCAAAGGCGGATGCCAGATAAAATATAAAGCATACCTTTATTATCTCGGAGGGCTGAAAGCCCACGGGACCTATGCTGAGCCAGTTCTTTGCGCCGAACTCTGACGAGCCGAAAATGAGCGTTGCGCCCAAAAGCACAAAAGAAATGATGACATATACTATCCTGAATCTGTCAAGCCTGGGCATAACGGTGAGAAGCTTGGGCATGACAAGCATCATGGCTATGCCTATGGCATTCCATGCAAGCTGTCTTAAGGCAAGGTCGGTATTGAGCCTGTAGAGCATCATAAGACCTATATCCATGAGGAAGAAAACGCAGTTGTAAAGAAGCTGACTGCCGTTTTTATAGAGCCTCGATATTGCCATATTTCCTCCCATAATGAGAAAGAAGCCCGAAACACAGTATATGACGGCTGAACGCATATCGTACTCCAAGGAGGCGGATATGAGTATAACACTCGCCGTGATGTGGAAAAGAATTATACATATCCTCTGATTGCTGAGTCCTGCCTTTATGCTGAAGCGCGTCATGTCCTGATCTTTCAGGCATATCATAAAGCCGAAGAAAACAAAGAGCGCTATATAAAGTATAAAGAGATATTTTGAAGCAATGATGCACATATCTATCATTTAATACACCCCTCTGCCGAAATGTCCGCCTGTGCCTTTTATATCGAGAGCAGGCTCAAGTCCTTTTTCTATAACGTTTATATGCTCCGAAGCAAGCTCAAGGCATGACTTATAGTCCTCGTCCGTAAATTCCAGCCTCATGAAGCCTGCGCCCGTTTTTATGAGCTCCTCCGCCCTGCCGAGAACATATATCGGCTCCGAATTGAGTATGAGCGCATAGCATTCACTGCAGTTACGGAGCACGGGAAAGCTCCTGTGCGTCCTGTCCGTGAGGGCGTAAGCGTGATCATTGCCCCTCAAGGAACAGTACTTCGAGCTGTTTTTATCCGCATCGTACAAGCCTGCAGGACATTGGTGAGTAGTCATGAGCGGAAGTCTGCCGTAAATGACTATCTCGCAGTCCTTATCCGCCGTGCCGTTAAGCTCCGGAATGTTGAGCTCGGGCGAAAGGGTAACGATATTTCCGCCCGTTATGCTCCGCATGATGTCCGCGGAGGCACTGTTCATTATATTAAGGCTGTAATCGGCTATGACAGGCTTTTCACAGCGCATCTCGCCGAGGCTTCTGACAAGATAGCCGTCACAGCTTTTATATTTTTCATAGAATACGGCGTTGCCCTGCCTTGTGATGTGAGGAAGGGCGATGTAAAGCTCTATGCCCCTTTCTCTGCACATTATATGGGTGCTCTCGTCTGCCATGCCGGACGGACAGTATATCCTCCTTATCCCTGCTTCTATGCAGGCTCTGAGCTGCTCCGCCGTGCTGACAAGAGCAGTTATCACCGCTTTTTGCGCCTTTTCACGGGGCGTTTTTTCATATCTGTGATACGCGCTCTGCCGTCTGCTCTTTTCTATAATATGCCTTCCGAGCATTTCGCAGGCGCTCCGCCTTATCATATTAAGTCTTGAAACGGGCATATACAGGCCGTCCTCCACGCTCACGCCCTCAACGGCAAATTCAAAGGGCGTATCGCCCGTTTTGCAGAGACGAGCCGTAAATTCTTCACTTGTCAATGAGTGATTAAGAGCCTTTTCTGCGCCCTCGCCCTCGTATACTATGCCGTAGTCCAAAAACTCCACAAAGCTTTTTTCAAGCCCTATGCCTGCCCTTATGCGGACACTTAGCCTTCTCTCGGGCCTTATGCAGTGTCTTTTCAATCTGTCGTTGAGCGCCTTGTCAAAGGATCTGAACACCCTGTCGCCCTTTTTTGCGCTTCCCTTTATTCTGACGGATATGATGCTTCCTGCCTCCGCGCTGACATTTATGCCTGCGCCCGTGTGAGGCTCCGACCATATCTCTATGCCGTCGCCGGCGCTTACGCTCTTGTGAAGCCTTATACGGCAGATACCGCTTCTGCGGTCGAACGAGAGCACTTCGCCGGCTTCGACACCGCTGTGCTTGGGAGAGGCGCTCATCATGGCGCTTCCCGAGAAGCTCTCAAAATATCCTTGCGAAAGCGCTCCGCCTCTGTTGAATACTGCCGTGAGCTCCTCTCTGTCGGCGTTGTCCGGTCGGTAATTATCTCCCGGGCAGGCAAGATCTATATATTTTCTGTAAACGGATACGGTTTCATACACATATTCGGGGTCCTTCATTCTGCCTTCTATTTTGAGGCTGTCAACGCCCGAAAGCGCTATCCTGTCCAGTATGTCCAGTCCCGAAATATCCTTGGGAGAGAGCAGACAGCCTTTTTTTACGGGCCTGCCGTCCCTTAAAAGTGTGTAGTCCATACGGCAGGGCTGAGCGCACCTGCCCCTGTTTCCGCTCCTTCTGCCTATGAGGCTCGACATAAGACAGCGTCCGCTGTAGCAAACGCAGAGCGCGCCGTGTACGAAGACCTCGGTCTCGGGTCTGTCACCGAGGCTGTTTATTTTTATTATCTCGTCAAGGCTCAGCTCCCTTGCGAGCACTACTCTGTCGGCTCCGAGCCTTTTGAGGAGCCTGACGCCTTCGGCGCTGTGAACCGTCATCTGCGTGGAGGCGCTTATTTTTATATCCGGGAAATGCTCTCTGACAAATGAGAGCATACCTATATCCTGTATTATAAGCGCGTCTGCGCCGTATTCATACACTTCCTTCACGGCATTCAGAACATCGTTGAGCTCCTTTTCCTTATAGAGGATATTAAGTGTAATAAACACCTTGACCCCTCTTAAATGGCAGATATTTATAATATCCTTAAGCTCATTCTGAGAGGGGTTTGACGCATAATGACGGGCATTGAATGCCTTTCCGCCTATATATATGGCGTCACAGCCCCCGTTTATGGCGGCTATGACGCTTTCCTTTGTTCCCGCAGGTGCTAAAATTTCAGCTTTTTTCATAATATCACCCAATAAGCGCTGTAGGCAATAAGCGCATCAATTGTCCGAAAGCTCTGCCTCCAGACTTTCTATTCTGCGCATAAGCTCTATATTCTCCGCCTTGACCTTGGCAAATGCCGCCTTAAGCTGATTTTCATTGCTTATGGTGTCAAGACTGCTCTTGAAGGTATCGAACTGATCCTTTACGGAGGCTATGTCCTTTTTAAGGCTTTCATTCTTGTCCCTGAGAGCCTTCTTGTCCTGTGTGAGACGGTTTATATCCGATTCAAGGTTCTTTATGCTTATATTGGCGCTCTTAAGCTTTACTGAAAGGTCGTCCCTTTCCTTATTGACGGTGTTGAGCTTTATGTTCCTCTCCGCCGCCTTCTGATTGAGCTCGTTTAAGGCAACATTCTTTTCATTCAGCTTTTTGCTGAGGGCGTTGAGCTCCTGATTCTTGCCGTTTATCTTGGCTGTGAGGTCCGTGATGTACTGCGACTTTTCCTCTATCCTGCCCTTGAGCTCGGTTATGTCCGAATTGAGAACATCTATCTTTCTTTCGAGCTTTTCTATATTGTCCTCGTGGTTAACTATGGTGGTCTTGAGTCCGTCCACCTCTCCGCTCTTGGTCTCGTACTGACCGAGAAGTATATCATAGTCGTGAGATTTGAGGCTGAAGCGGTTTTTAAGCTCGGTAAATTCCTTTATCTTGTCATTGAGGCGCTGTGAAAGCTCCTTGGCGATGCTTTCCTCGTTGTCCTTTGTGACAACGGTGCTTGTGTTTTCCTTGTTTTCCTTTTCCTTGAAAAGGTCGTCCGCAATATTGAGCGCAAGTATTATGGGGAAGGACTCCTCATAGACGATGTTGGGAGTTGACTTTGACTTTATCTCATTTATCTTGCCGTCAAGGTATTTTGCGACGGTGCTCATGTATTCCTCGCTTTCCATGCCAGCAAGGTTATAGGTTTTTCCTCCTATGCTGACCTCGATCTTTTTCTTTTCCTCTGACATTTTCCTCTCTCCTTTGCTTATCCGTATATGTATTTTACAGCCCTGCCCCGTGATCAAAACAAGGCGAAGCCTTGGCTCATGGTGTTATATGAATTAATTATAACATATTTTGCCGTAAATGTATCCCTGTTCATATTAAAATTTCTTTACAAAATATTAAAAAGAGATTAATTTTTTACAAATTTCAAAAAAATTTTGTGTTTTCTCTTTATTTTTTAGTCATTTTGTTATAAAATATATAAAGGTATATATTGCAGTTTGAAGACAGACTTATACTTTTTAAATAATAAAGGAGGAAATTGGGGATGATCTCAAATCAGATTTTACAGAGCACTATAGACGGTCTTAAGAACATTACAAGACGCGAGCTGAGTGTGGCAGAAAGAGAAGGCAAGATCGTGGCAACCACGGAGGACGAGATGGTGAACGCCACTATAGACAGCGCCGACATATTCATTGCAAGCCCTGCCGACAGCCAGCTTATACAGGGCTATCAGTATTTCAAGGTGCTTGACAACGGCTCTGCCGAATACATCGTCATAATAAAGGGCGATGACGAGGAGACCTACAGGATAGGCAAAATGACCGCTTTCCAGATACAAAATCTGCTTGTTGCCTACAAGGAAAGATATGACAGGGACAACTTTATCAAAAATCTCCTGCTGGACAACCTCCTGCTTGTAGATATTTATTCGAGGGCAAAGAAGCTCCATATCGAAAATTCCGTAAGAAGGATAGTTTATCTCATAGAAACGGAGATAGACAAGGACCTCAATGTTGTGGAAATAGTCAGAAGCATATTCCCGACAAAGCAGAAGGACTTTGTAACGGCCGTTGACGAAAAGAGCATAATACTCGTGAAGGAGCTCAAGGAAAAGGACGGCAGAGAGGAGATAGAGTCCATAGCAAAGAGCATATACGACACCCTCTCGGCAGAGGCCATGACAAATATATATGTTTCCATAGGTACTGCCGTAAATGACCTTAAGAACGTTTCGCTTTCATATAAGGAAGCAAAGCTTGCGCTTGAGGTGGGCAAGATATTTGAGGAGAACAAGAACGTTGTAAACTACGAACAGCTCGGCATAGGCAGGCTCATATATCAGCTTGACGGCTCGCTTTGCAAGATGTTTGTGAACGAGGTGCTCCACGGCGCATCCATAGAGCAGTTTGACGATGAAACTCTCACAACGGTAAACAAGTTCTTTGAAAACAACCTCAATGTGTCGGAGACTTCAAGACAGCTCTATATACACAGGAATACCCTTGTGTACAGGCTTGACAAGCTGGAGAAAATGACAAGCCTTGACCTGAGAAACTTTGACGACGCCATAATATTCAAGATAATGCTTATGGTAAGCAAATATCTTAACTACAGAGAAAACTTTATGTACTGATAAGTACATAGCTTTCATATTTTCACCAAAGAAAGGAAGTACATCCTTAATGATAAAAATGGAGAATGTTACAAAGGTATATGAAAACGGGGCCGTGGGACTGCGCGATTTCAATCTGAACATCGAAAGAGGAGAATTCGTGTTTGTAGTGGGCTCATCGGGCTCCGGAAAATCCACCTTCATAAGGCTTCTGCTCAAGGAAATAGAGCCTACGGGCGGCAGCATAATAGTAAACGGCATGGACATAACGAAGCTAAAAAGACGGCAGATACCCTATTTAAGACGAAAAATAGGCGTTGTGTTCCAGGACTATCGTCTTCTGCCGTCAAAGACGGTGTATGAAAATGTGGCTTTTGCCATGCAGGTAGTGGAGACCAATCCCAAGATAATAAGAAGAAATGTGCCCCAGATACTGGCTATGGTGGGTCTGGCAAAGAAAATAAATGCCTATCCCAATCAGCTGTCGGGCGGAGAACAGCAGAGAGTTGCGCTCGCAAGAGCCATTATAAACAGACCGCCCATTCTTCTGGCGGACGAGCCCACGGGTAATCTTGACCCCGACACGGCATGGGAGATAATGGACCTCATACAGGAAATAAACAGAAACGGCACGACCGTTGTTATTTCCACACACGCCAGAGATATTGTCGACAGGATGCAGAAGAGAGTTGTGGCAATAAACAAGGGCGTTGTACTCAGAGATGTTGAAGGTGGTGGCTACAGCGATGAAGCTGAGAACATGGAAATATTATATTAATCAGGGCTTAAGAGGCATATTCAAAAACGGACTTATGAGCTTTGCCTCCATAATAATAGTAAGCGCCTGTATATTTATAGTTATACTGTCACTTTGTATAATAACAAATGTGGACTATATACTCGAGCAGATAGAATCGGAAATAGGAGTTACGCTCTTCCTGGGCGATGAGCCCGATGAGGAGGAGGTCAACTCGCTCATAGCGCAGATCGAAAGTATGCCGGAGGTGCGCTCCGTCACATTTGTGTCGGCGGACGATGCTCTTGACAATGCCAAGAGGATATACTCGGCAGAGCTTTTGGACGGACTGAGGGACGACAATCCCCTTCCCCGTTCTCTCGAGATAATGCTCAAGGACATAAGATATCAGAAGAGCTTTATACAAAAGGCGGAACAGCTCCAGTGGGACTTTGAGGAGCAGATAATGGGCGAAGAGGCAAAGGACAGCCCCGACACCATGAAGGCGGAGGAACAGCCCAACGCTCAGACAGCGGTGCAGACGACAGAAATCGCTTCGCAGGCACAGACTACGGCACCCGCCTCGCAGGCACAGACAACGGCACCTGCCTCGCAGGCGCCTCAGAGCAGTGCGGGACTTTTCAGCAATACCGTATATGCCGAGCCCGCTTCGCAGGCGGTAACACAGGCGGCGCAGACGGCAACGGAGGCGCCCGCACAGCCTGCCACAAACCCTGCGGCAAAGGACTCGGAGGCGGCAGACCCTGCAAACCAAGCCAAATCAGCGGAGCCTACGCCCGAGGTGATAACACAGAGCGCCCAAAGTGCAGTATCGACAGAGCCTAAGCTCGGAGATGCCGACTATCAGTTCAAGGGCATAGAGCTTATAAGCCACGCCCAGCAGCTGACGGAAACGCTTATAACCATAGACACTGCGTTCAAGCTCGTATCCGTTATACTTATAGCCATACTCGGCATAGTTTCCATAGGCATTATAATGAACACCATAAAGCTCACTGTGTTCATAAGAAAGAATGAAATAAACATAATGAAGTATGTGGGCGCAACGGACTGGTTCATAAGATGGCCCTTCATAATAGAGGGTATAATAATAGGCCTTATAGGCGCTGTGATACCGTCCGTGCTCTGTATACTGGGCTACATAAAGCTTTACGGGATATTCAATTCCGACCTTACCGTGCTGAAGGTCATAGGTCAGCTTAAGCCCGCCTCGGAGATATTTATAGTCATAATACCTATAGCTCTCATTGTGGGTATGCTCATAGGTGCGATAGGAAGTATCAATTCCATAAGAAAGCACCTTAATGTATAACAAAACGGTTCTAAAAATATTTTTGGCAAATATATAAATAAAAGAAGTGAGAATGTTATGAATAAAAGAATCACAGGAGTTGCTCTTTCTCTCATACTGAGCCTTAGTGCGGTATGCGCAAGGGCGGAGAGCGTATCCTCCCTTCAGGACAAGAGTTCGGCCTTCCAAAGCCAGATTTCAGCCGCTCAGCAGAAGCTCAACCAGACAAATTCGCAGAAGCAGGCGGCGCAGTCGGAGGTGGCTCAGCTTGACAGAGAGCTTTCAAGCGTGCAAGCGGAGCTCAATCAGCTCAACGCACAGCTTGCCGACACGAGCGCAAGGCTTGCCAAGGAGCAGGAGGAGCTGGAGCAGGCCAAGAAGGTAAAGACGGAGCAGTACGAAACTCTCAAAAAGAGGATAAGGATAATGTACGAATACGGCAATTCGGGCTATCTGGAGGTAATACTGGGAGCAAAAAGCTTCTCGGACTTTCTGACGAGAGTTGAATATGCCAACCGCTTTATGAAGCACGACAACGAGCTTCTGGCAGAGTATGCCGAGGCGGAGAGGATAATAAATGAAAATGTCATTTCAATAGAAAATGACAAAAAGACGATAGAGGACCTGCAGTCAAAGCAGACCACAAAACAGCAGGAGCTGGATTCCAAGATAAAGCAGAAAACAGCCATAGTAAAACAGCTTGACTCAAACGCCGCAACATATGAGGCGCAGATAGCCGACCTTGAACAGCAGGACAAGAATGTTCAGGCGCTCATACAGAAGGCTCAGGCTGCGGCTGCGGAGGCGGCTAAGGCGGCGCAGACGGCACAGCAGTCCACCGCAATATCAAGGGGAAACCCCGGCAGAGTGTATAACTCAGACGGACGGCACTTCCAGTACCCCGTGCCCGCTTATCAGGGCTATGCGCCCAACTCGGGCTACGGCTACAGAGGAAGCCCCATAAGCGGTAAGCAGGAATTCCACACGGGTCTTGACCTTAAGGCAACGCTCAACACAGATGTTGTTGCCGCAGAAAGCGGTACCGTAATATATGCCGGCTGGCGAGGCGGATACGGCAAGTGTATAATAATAGACCACGGCGGCGGATATTCCACATTATACGCTCACAACAATGTGCTCTATGTCTCGGTAGGTCAGCAGGTGTCCAGAGGACAGGTAATATCGGGAGCAGGCACAACGGGCTATTCAACAGGCGTGCATCTGCATTTTGAGGTAAGAATAAACGGTCAGCATACCAATCCTACGGGTTACATCTACTAATTACCATGAGGTGAAGCTATGAATAACAAAATGGTGCTTGGCATTCTTTCGGTATATGCTGTCATACTCTGCGGTGTGCTGTGCTTTCAGGTAGTGCAGAGCAGAGGAAATGTCACAGCCCCCTCAAATTCGGAAGAGGTAGTTGTAGAGGACAGGCTGGATTCGGCTGTAGTGATATATGAAAACAGCCCCGTAATGCTTGTGAACAAGGAACAGATGCTTATAGACAAAAACGACCCGTCCATGGTGCCGGTCTCGGCCAATCAGTCCATATATGTGCCTATGAGCTTTTTCCGCTCGGCATATAACGCGGCGGCATCGGAGGACCTTTCGTCCTCGCGCGCCACTATAAGGCTTGACAATCAGGCACTTGTGCTGGACAGGCAGAAGGCAGACCTTGTGGACAGCACGGGAGAGGCCGACATTGAATATGACAAGAAGGTATTCTTGAAAAACGGCGGTATATATGTGCCCGTAGAGGTGTTTGCGGACGCCTTCGGCAAGTCGGTGTATTACTATGACAACATGGCCATAATATCCGACCTTAAGGACGCATTTACGGACACCGAGAGCATAGACTTCATAAACAGCCTTAAATCACAGGTAAACGACCTGCCCTATGTTGCCAATGAAGAAAACATGAAGGAGATAACGGGCATAAGCACTCCCAACAATATACTTAAGCAGATAGGCTCATCGGACAAGCCCGACAGCATACCTGCGGCTCAGCTTTTGGAAAACAAGGAGCTGAACACCGTACACTCGGCAGACGGCTATATATACTACGCCGACAAAAACAAGGTGTATATACTGGATCCCTCGGCACAGCTTGGTGTGATGTCTGCTATAGAGCTTGACAAGGGCTTTGTGGGCAGGAAAATATATGTCCGCGGTCCCATGCTCGTGATAACGGGCGACAAGGAAAGCGAAAATACAGACGGCTTCACACACAGTACGACAGCCTATGTTTACAATATAGAGAACAAAACGGCTCCCTCAAGGCTCCGCGAGCTTGAAACAGAGGGAAGCTATATAAATTCCGTGCAGAACGGAAGCTATGTCTATTTGCTTTCGTCCATACCGGCAACGGAGCTTTCGGAAAACGGAAGATATTATCCCCCGTCATACAGGGACTCTCTTTCGGGAGACGAGCCCATAAGCCTTGAATACGACAGCATGCAGTACTTCCCCGAGGGCGGCGGCAGGGATTACACCACAATAGCCTCGCTCAACATAGAGGACAGCTCAGTGCCCGCAGAGCTGAAGACATATCTCTGCGCAGGCGAAAATGTATATATGTCCTCGGGCAGCATATATGTGGCAAAGGACAGATACAACGCCTTCGATTCCAATGAAAACACGGAAAACACGGTCATTTACAGACTAAGCCTTTCAAACGGAAAGATATATTCCTCGGGCAAGGGAAATGTAAAGGGCTATATAACAAACAAGGACTCTATGAACGAATACGCAGGCTATTTCAGACTTGCGGCGCACTACAGAAAAAAGGGCGCAAACACGGACATTACAAATGTGTATGTGCTCAACAACAATCTGGAGATATGCGGATATGCAAACGAGATAGTCTCGGGCACGGTGATAGACAGGGCTATATTCTCGCAGAATATGCTCTTCCTCACGCCCGAAAAAACGGGGCAGGCAATATATTCGGTGGATATGACGGAGCCTACCAATCCCAAGGGCAACGGCGTGCTGAGGCTCACGGACGGAAATATACTCATATATACCTATGACGAAAACCATATACTGACCGTTGACAACGGCGGAGATAAGCTTTCCATGAGCATATATGACATTTCGGACAAGGACAAGCCCGTCATGCTCTACAGAGAGGAGCTCGGAAAGGGAAATATAGAGTCGGGGCTTTTTAAGGATATTTCATCCTTCTGCTTCGACAAGGAAAAGAATACATTTACTCTGCCCGTCACCATTTACAGGGATGAAAGCAAGCAAGAGGTGACATTCACGGGCGGATATGTATACAGCGTTGACCTTGACGACGGCTTCCAAAGAAGGGGCGTAATAACTCTTGGCGGAAAGGAAGTCAAGGTGCATCCGTTCAAGTATAACGGACTTATATATAACTTCGTCGATAACTCGGCGCTCGCCGTGGACTATGACGATACGGAGGATATAACAGAATATAGTTTTAATTAAAATAAGGGCTTGTGCCCTTATTTTAATCTGCGTGTCGATAAAATCGACACGCTTGAAAGAAATGCTTTTTGGCATTTCTTT
>CANROO010000053.1 GCA_947632235.1 uncultured Clostridia bacterium | reverse complement strand
GGGTCCTCTGGCGTGGAGCTTCTGTGTGCTTATGCCTATCTCTGCGCCGAAGCCGAACTCATTGCCGTCCGTAAAGCGTGTGGAAGCGTTTGCGTACACTGCCGCAGAGTCCACCTCGCTCAAAAATTTCTGCGTATTGCTGTAGCTTTCGCTCACTATGCACTCGGAGTGCCCCGTGGAATATTTTGCTATATGCTCTATTGCCTCGTCAACATCCTTTACAACCTTTACCGCAAGTATATAGTCGAGGTATTCCGTTGCCCAGTCTTCTTCAACGGCATCCTTCACATCGCTTACTATGGCCTTTACAGCCTTGTCGCCCCGTATTTCAACATTTTTTTCTCTTAATGCCCTTATAACGGGCGGAAGGAATTTTTCCGCAATATTTTCATGCACAAGAAGCGTTTCAGCGGCATTGCAAACGCCGGGTCTCTGTGCCTTGGCGTTCACTGTTATATTGACCGCCTTTTCTATGTCCGCGCTCTCGTCCACAAATATGTGGCAGTTGCCCACGCCCGTTTCTATAACGGGTACGGTGGAATTTTTAACAACGCTCTGTATAAGTCCTGCTCCGCCTCTGGGAATGAGCACATCTATATAGCCGTTCATTTTCATCATTTCCGTTGCGCTCTCTCTTGAGGTGTCCTCCACAAGCTGAACTATATCGGGCTCATATCCAAGCTCCTTTATTTTATCCCTGAAAAGCTTAATTATTGCCGTATTTGAGTTTATGGCATCCTTTCCGCCTCTCAATATAACTGCGCTTCCTGCCTTTACACAAAGTCCGAAGGCATCGGAGGTGACATTGGGTCTGGCCTCGTATATAATGCCTATAACGCCCATAGGCACTCTTTTTTGTCCCACAATAAGCCCGTTCGGCAGAGTGTGAGTATTGAGCATCTCGCCCACGGGGTCGGGCAGGGAGGCTATCTGATCAAGACCGTCAGCCATGGCCGATATCCTGCCCTCGTCAAGTATCAGTCTGTCTATAATTGAGGGCTTTAAGCCTGCGTTTCTGCCGTTTTCGAGGTCTATGGCATTTGCCTTTATTATATCACCGCTATTTTCGTTAAGCGCCTTTGCGCAGCCTCTTAATATGCTGTTCTTTTCGTCCGTTGTGAGCCTTGCAAGAGCTCTTTTGGCTTTTTTGGCTCTTTCGCCCGTTTCCTTTAATGTCATTTCATTTCCTCCTTATACCCTTTTCCGTAGCTATCATATCGACCGCAATATCGTGTTCATCCCGCGGAAGCCGTTGAGTGAGCTGTTTTTCAAAGCATACCCCCGCAGCCGACATATATGTGTTTTCGCCGAGGTATTTGTCGTAATATCCTCCGCCGTAGCCTATCCTGTAAAAATCATCGTCAAAGGCAAGCCCGGGAACTATTATGAGCGTATCTCTGTCCGAAGGCACAATTTTATTTTCATCGTATTCGGGAGACGGTATGCCGTATCTGTCCTTTGCAAGCCCGTCCAAGGAATCAACGGCTATAAACACCATATCGCTCCGTCCCTCTCTCACGCAGGGCAGGGCGGTGTTCTTGCCGTCATAAAGCGCTCTTTTTATTAATTCTGTTGTGTCTATCTCGGAGCCGAAGCTGTAAAAGCAGAATATTTTTTCAGCCTTTCTGTATTCGGGAGTGTTATAAAATGCTTCGGTCATTTCTCCCGTAAGTCCCTTTCTTATTGCCTTGAATTTCTGTCTTATATCGTTTTTATCCAATGTTGCCACCCACAAACAAAGTGCCTATTTTTCTTCCCTCCAGTATGTCGTAAACCACATCGGGGTCATCGCCCGAGGCTATCACCATGCTCACATTCTTCTTGCCGAGATAGTCCGCGGCCTTCACCTTTGTTATCATTCCGCCCGTTCCGAGCCTTGACGAGGAGCCTCCTGCAAGGGAATATATCTCGTCCGTTATCTTCGGCACGGTATCTATCATCTCAACATTGCTGTCCTTGTTGGGATCGCCCGTGTACATGCCGTCTATGTCGGAGAGTATAACGAGCAGGTCGCTTTTTATAAGCGCCGCAACATATGATGAAAGCGTGTCGTTGTCCGAAAATTCGTTGAACTCATCCGTTGAAATTGTGTCGTTTTCATTCACTATGGGTATGACGCCCATTTCAAGGAGCTTATTTATTGTGTTAAGTGCGTTGCGCCTTTTTATCTCGGCGTCAAATACGGGCTTTGTGAGCAGTATCTGAGCCACCTTCTGATTGTATTCGCTGAAAAATTTTTCGTACATCTGCATGAGAAGAGCCTGTCCTACGGCAGATGCGGCCTGCTTTCCCACTATATCCCGCGGTCTTTCAAGCCCCAGCTTCTCGGCGCCTATGGCTATTGCTCCCGAGGACACCAGCACTGTCTCTATGCCCTTGTTTGTAAGGTCTGTGAGCATTTTTGAAAGACGGTCTATTTTCTTTAAATTAAATCTGCCGTTATCATATGTAAGAGAGGTCGTGCCTACCTTTACAACTATTCTTCTGCAGTCCTTAAGCTTTTCTCTGTAATTCATTTTATTTTCTCCCAAAATTTATATTTATGGCTATAACGCCCAAAAGTATGAGCAATATGCCTATAATGCCCGAAACGGTCAACGGCTGATGAAGTATGAATACGCTCACCATTACGCCCACGGCAGGCTCCGCTGTTGCAAGTATGGAAGCCGTGCCCGATTCTATGCCCGAAAGTCCCTTTGTGTAGAGCAGGAACGGACTGACCGTGGATATGCACACTATGAGCAGAGCGTTTATTATCCCCTTAGGCTGTGAAAGCCCCGTGCAAAGCTCGTTAAGTCTTATAAGAGGCACAGAGCCTATGGCGGCGAATAAAAATGTGTATAATGTCACAGTCACGGGACGGTATTTTTCAAGGGCATATCTTCCGAATATGCTGTATAAAGCATAGAAGAAGCCCGAGCCGAGTCCGCACATAAGTCCGAGCGGAGTGCCGTTTATACTGCCCGTTATTCCCGTAACGAGCGCACAGCCTGCCACGGCAAGTATGAGAGCGCATATCTTTTGAGCCGTCATCTTTTCTCTGAAAAGTATGGCTGACATAAGCATTACGAATATGGGCGCGGTATAGAGCAGTACCACCGATATTGCCGCAGAGCAGGTCTTCATGGAGGTGAAAAGGCAGTAGTTGAAAAGTACAAAGCTTATTATGCCCGTGCCTATGAAGTATTTTATATCGCGCAGGTCTATTTTAATAAGCGTACTGTCCTTTACAAAAAATATGGCGAAGAGCAGGGCAGAGGCTCCGAAGCTTCGTATCACCACTATGCTCCCGGGGGATATACCGCAGTCCGCAAGGGAATAGGTAAACAGGCTTATAAGTCCCCACAGAGAGGCTCCGCACACTACATATAAATAATATATTCTTTTGTCCATAATATCACTCCATTGTCCATTAAAAATAAATATACCATATTTTTATTGTAATTTCAAGGAATATGATGATTTTAAATATTAAAAAAAGAGGAGCGTTTTCGCTCCTCTCAGACTGTCGAAAAAGTACAATTTAACATAAAAAACGAAAAGTTATATGATTTGTACAATCAAAAAAGCGTCGCAGACTAAAATCCGCAGGAGGAATTCACTTCCTCCGAGGACAGGAACTTTTCTGTAATTTTGGTGATTTATTCACCAAAATTCAGAAAACACGGCTGGTTCCTTCCTTAGTCTAACTGAAAGAAATGCAAGCATTTCTTTCAAGCGTGTCGATTTTATCGACACGCAAAGAGGAGCGTTTTCGCTCCTCTCTTTCAACTGTATCACTGATTTTTAGGCTTTCTTATGCAGTCGTTTGCCACAAGTCCGTTGTACACATAGTCAAGCAGTGCATCATAGCCCTTGTCATTGAGCACAAGTCCGCCCTGCTGAAGAAAGCACTGAGGCACCTTGCCTGCCGCCTGAGCCTGCTTGTCCTCGTCTGTAAAGTCCACATTTGCCTCCTCAAGCTTTACGCCCGAGAGATATTTCCTTACGTTCATATAGTGCGAGCCGAAGCTTGCCTCCATGATCCTGTCGTATTCCTTTGCGCTTTCGTTGTCACCGCTTATAAGTCCCAGCACAAGGTATCTGTTTTTGTTGGCTCCGCAGGAGGCGACTATTCTTTCTATGTAGCTTGAAAGCAGTTCATAGTTTTCCCACTTGTCGTTTTCGCCTACCCATATTATGTGTACGCAGTCCTGAAATTCATCGTCACTGCTTGTGTTTACAACAGAGCCTGCAGGTATGGTGAACGGCTCGCCGTCAGTCATTCTCACAAAGTAGTGGCGGTTTTCGCCCGTTTCGGGGTCCGTTCTCACATCTCCGCCTATCATTCCCTCGTGTCCTGCGACCGTTACGGGATTGAAGTTTGAGGAATCGGAGGATATGGCAAGAGGCCATACATAGCCGTCCTCACTCGAATCAAGGCTTATGTCTATGAGGTCTGCCACAGTGGGTATAGTGACATCCTGTGAAATAACGAAGGGCACAACGCCTATTCTGCCGAGTATGGTGAGCATATTTTCACCCCTTACGGCAAGATTTGTTATGGGTATCTTGTAGCCTTCATCGTTAAGCTTATTCTGCAGGTCGGAGGCAAAATTAGTGCTGTCCGTGCCTGCGCTTGCCATAAGGTCGGAGCCTATGCACACTATGCCGGGTATAGCTTTTGATATTTCGGTATACTCCGCCTCTGACTGAAGCCTCTTTTCGGAGGATTCCCTGGCATAGTTCTGAGCCGTTTTGGCATTTTCCTCTATTGCCTTGTCAGTGTGTTTGTTTATTGCTGTAAATGCGACAGGTATTATTATCGCCATCAGAACAAGCGCCAGCACCGCCAGTCTGTTTAAATATCTCATATATTTCTCCCCTTTTCGTAGGCTAGGGTATTTTTATTAAGCCCTTGTGGTGTGGCTGTGTCTTGAACGGCTGGATGTGTCATAAGGATTTGACTTATAAGCATAGCCGTACTTTCTGCCGTACTTAGTATTGTTTTCCTCTACAGAGTTTATAACAACGCCGAGTATATTGCCCTCTACAAAGTTTATGCTCTCTATGGCTCTGTCTATCTCGTCGTATGTGGATACATTCTGTCTTACCACAAGCATTATTCCCGTTGTGATCTTTGAAAGGAGCATAGCGTCCGTAACCACATTTATGGGAGATGTATCGAGTA
The DNA here is from genome assembly GCA_947632235.1 of uncultured Clostridia bacterium. Classification (GTDB taxonomy): domain Bacteria; phylum Bacillota; class Clostridia; order Lachnospirales; family CAG-274; genus Gallispira. The sequence continues at coordinate 10,098 of CANROO010000053.1, read as the reverse complement.
TAACATAGTCGTAAAGATCCTTTACGCTTGTCAGGAACTTCTCCATATTCTTTGAGCCGAGAAGCTCCGAGGGGTTAGGAGGCATGGGACCCGATGTGAGCACATCGAGAGTCTGATATACATTCTTGTGTACATTGTCGTTGAAGGACTGACCCGTAAGTACGGATGAAAGTCCCTTTTTGTTATCCACATCAAACATCTTGTGCTGTACGGGACGCCTTAAGTCACAGTCTATAAGCAGTACCTTTGCCTTAGTCTGAGCAAGAGTAATGGCAATGTTTGCCGCCGTTGTGGACTTGCCGTCGCCCGAAAGCGGACTGGACACAACAAAGGCGTTGCTGTCCTGCGTTGAAAGCGTGAAGTGCAGGTTTGTTCTGAGCATATTATATGCTTCTGTAACGGAGAACTGCACCTTGTCGGTAAGTATAGTACCCACTGCGATCCTTGCCTGCGCGTCCTTACGCCTTAACGAGGGCAGATACTTGTGCAGTACATTGTTCTTGTACTTTGCGCCTTCTATATCGTATGTAGGTATCTCGGAAAGCACGGGAAGACTGCACTTTGTCCTGAATTCCTCACCGTTATTTATTGTCCTGTTGAGCATATATCTTAATATGATCACACCGCATATGAGCACAAGGCCTATAAACGCAAGTATAACGCCGTTCTTTACGGCATCGGGACCGGACGGGAGCATAGGCACCTTTGCAATATTTATGGTCTCAACAAAGCCTGCGCCCACAACTCTGTTTATAACCGAGGGAGCCGTGTCCGCTATTATACGGCATATCTCCGCCGATATGGTCGGGCTGGGCGTGGTAGCTGATATCTCTATTATCTCCGTTTCGTTCACAGTGCCGAAGCTGACATATTTAAGCACGCTCTTGGGGTCTATGGCTATTGTGCCGTCGTCCGAAAGCGTTGTTGAGAAATAGCCCTCTATTTCCTCCTGTGAGCATATTGTGCTGAGCTTCTGCGCCACAACATCCATTATGGCGTCGTTTGAAAGTATAACTATATATGTTTCCGCAAGACTTTTTGACGCGTCTATCTCCTGAAGATTGAGGTTGTTTGTTACCGCGCCGTTGTCGTTGCTCTTTACATAAAGACAGGTGGATGTAGTGTATTCAAGGGGCATACAGAGCTTGGTATATGTAAAGCCCGCTGTGCCCAAAATAACTACCACCGCAATAATGAGCCATATATATTTCAGAAGCTCCTGAAGCAGTAACGTCAGGTCTATACTGTATTCCATGTTGTCATCTTTACCGTTCACTTTTTGTTTCCTCCAAAGTTTTTATTTTAAGGCTCTTAAGCCCTCAGCTCCTCTTCTGTAAGCTCCTTTGCATCGCCCCATATTCTTTCGAGAGAGTAGAACTCTCTGTCGTCCTTATGGAAAAGATGCACCACTATATCGCCGAAGTCCATAAGCACCCAGCTTCTGTTGTGCGTCTGTATGCCTTCCGTATGCTTAAGCGTAAAGCCTGCCTTGTACAGCTTTTCGTCAACGGCGTCCGCCATTGCCTTAAGCTGATTTGAGTTTGAACCGCTGGCTATAACAAAATAATCGCTCAGCGTGGATATTTTGCTTATGTCAAGCACTCTTATATCCTCGGCAAGCTTGTCCTCAAGCGCCAGAAAAGCAAGCTTTGCAGCCTCAAGGGAATTAGTGTTGCTCATTTTTCTCCTCCTTCAAATATTCAAGGGCTTTTATACCCAACGGGTGTATTACCCTCTTTCTTTCCCTGTTGTATTCTATTGTTCTTTCAAGACCCGAAATGACCGCATCGTCTATGTTATTATAAGCCAATTTCCTTATTTTATCAAGCCCCTTGTAATAATCTCTGTTAGGCTCTATAAGGTCGGCTATGAACACTATCTTTTCAAGCAGAGACATATTTTCTCTGCCCGTGGTGTGGTAGGCGACGGCATTTAGTATATCCTTGTCCCTTATGCCGTATTCCGCCTCGGCTATCCTTGCGCCCAGAAAGCTGTGCGTAAGATCAGGCTGTGCCTTCAGCACATCGTCAAGCTCTACGCCGTATGCTCTGCACAGCTTCAGCTTCTCGCCGTCCGTAAAGCACTTTGCGCAGTCGTGCAGAAGCCCTGCGGTGTAAGCCTTTTTTATGTCCGCTCCGTAGCGCTTTGCAAGCTTGGCCGATTCCTCGGCAACGCCCTGAGTGTGCTTATATCTTTTGGGCGTGAGCACGGAATGGAGCCTTGCGTTTATGGCGTCCGCCTCGGGTATGGAGTTGAAGTCGGGACTGTACAGCCCGAATTTCAGTATATATTCCTCCACGGGCGAGGGCACAAGATATTTTATGGTCTGTCCCGAGAGTACTCTGTGCCTTATATCCGTTGAGGATATGGAGAGCGCGGGTATTTCCAGAAATGTTATGCGCCCTCTGTAGCTTTCGTTAAGCGAGTTCACCGTCTTTTTAAGCTCACTGCTGTTGTAGCCGGGTCTTGTCACAGCCACAAATTCGCACATGGACAAAAGTCTTTCGGGCTCCTTCCATTTGAGTATCTCGCTTATGGCGTCCGCTACGGCAGTCCTCACGGCACCGTCTTTTAAGCTCCGTAATGGTGTCTACGGTGTAGGTGAGTCCCGTTCTGTCCACCTCTATCCGGGATACCTCAAAGTGCGGATTTGTAACCGTTGCAAGCACCGTCATGAGGTATCTGTGCTCCGTGAGCATGGGGTCCGACTCCTTGTGGGGAGGCTTGCCCGATGGTACGAATATGACTCTTTCTATACCCAGCTGCTGTCTCACAGCCTCCGCGGCTACAAGGTGTCCCGTGTGGATGGGATTGAAGGTACCGCCCATAACTGCTATTTTGTTGTATTTTGTGTAATCGGTTATCTGATTCATAAATAAAATCTCCAGAGATAATCCTTTGCTTCCCCGGCATAGTCTATGCCTATGCGTTTTCCCGTATTGAAGCTTTTTATTTCTCTGCCCTCGGCTATATAAAGCCTGCCGCCCGTAAGGTCCTCGCCGTTCAGGCTCCTGTCTATATCAAGGGCGATACATAGCTTGCCGGGGCCGTTTGAAAAATTCTTCTTCTGATATGAGCTTAGCTCGGAGAAGCTTTTTTTATATCTCATAAAGGACATATATTCACTGTCCTCGCAGGGCACAGCGCCTCTTATAAGCACCGCGGAGGGTTCGCCCTCCCTGTCCGTAACGACATTCAGGCAGTTGTACATGCCGTATATAAAGTAAACATAAGCGCAGCCGCCCTCGCCGAACATCACGGCATTTCTCTTTGTTCTGTTGTAATTATAGGCATGGCACGCCCTGTCGCAGGCCTTGTAGGCTTCGGTCTCTGTTATCATAGCCGTAAGGGTATGCCCGTTTGTTTTTCTGACTATGTATTTCCCCAGAAGCTCCTGCGCCACCGTTACGGCATCCCGCGTATAAAATTCCTTTTTAAGCTTCGTCATATATTTTCTGAAGATAATCACAGTCGCTGTGATAGCGTCCGCCGTTGGAATTTTCTATAAGCATTGTTATGTGGGGCTTTGAAGCCTTGAGCTCCTTGAAAAGGGGAGCGTAGTTGAATAAGCCCTCGCCGACCTGCTCGAAGGCAACATCGCCGTTTTCATCGAGCTTGAAGTCCTTTATGTGCATAACGGATATTCTGTCGCCGTAGTACTTGAAGGCCTTTGCTATGACCGCCTCCTGCTCCTTGTAGTTGTTTCTGTCAAGAAGGTTTACGGGGTCGAGTATGACCTCCACATTGGGAGAGTCTATTTCGTCCAAGAATCTCTGCATCATCTCGGGGGAATAGAGAGTGTGAGTGGCAACGCCCTCAACGCCCACTATTACGCCCAGCTTTTCCGCTGCGTCCACTATCTCTCTCATGGATTTCATGAGCCTTTGATAGCAGGTCTCGGTGTATGTTCCGGGGACTATCTTGAAGTTTTCGTCAAGTCTGCCCGTTTCGGTGCCCACCATATCCGCGCCTATAGCTCTTGCGTATTTGAGATGCTCTATAAATCTCTTTACCTCAGCCTGTCTTTTGGGCTCATCGGGGGTAGTGGGGTTTATATAACAGCCCAGTACGGCAACATGTATATCGTTGTCGCTCAGTCTCTTGCTTATATACCTTCCGAGCCCGGGATTGTAGTGTCCCGTTGAAAAATCTATGTCCGTTATAGATTTCTTGAAGGCAAGCTGAATATCGTTTATTTTGTGTTCCTTAAGCTTGTCTATAAGCTGATCGAATGTCTGTTTTCCGCCCAGATCGTGTGCTCTCATTCCAAATGCCATATTATTTCACCTCTTATTATGAATATTATTTATATAGATTATATCAAATAAAGCAAAAAAAAGCAACTACGGAAGTTGCTTTTTAAATAATTATTCTACCTTGGTCGAATTGCTGTTTGCTATAGAGCCTTCGGATACCTTGGCGGCAGACCTTCTTATCGAGTTGAGAAGCTTTTTGCCTTCCTCGGAATTGGCATTTATGTATACAAGCTCCGAAGGATATACCATATTGAGCTTTTCTCTTGCCGTTTTTTCTATAAATTCCGGGCTGTCCTGATTGTCATACTGCTTTTGGAGAGCGGCATTTTCTGCCTTTGCCTCGGCTATCTGCACGTCCACATCCTGCATTTCGGATGCAAGCTGTAAATGCACCACATACATTCCGCCGAGCCATGCCGCCATCATAAGTACTATGACTGCCATCATTGCCGCCCACTTAGGATTGCTTATTCTGTGATTTGATCTTTTTCTTGTCCTTGCTGCCGGCAACTTTTTCACCTCTCAAAAAAAACCTCTGTCCGTAGCTCAGTGTAATTTTCTCACATTTCAAGCGATTTTGCAAGCTTTTTTTAAAAAAAATTAAAAATTTGTTAAAATTTCTGTAAAATGGACATAAAATAGGGTAAAAAGGGGCTTTGATTATGTTTAAAATGAACAAAATAAATTTTTTTATAATTACAAAAAGAGGGTATAAAAGCCGGTCGGTTTTCTCTTTGATAAGTATATAATACATGAGCATGCCCGAAAAACTGCCTGCAATGCAGAAGGGTCTTACCTCTCCGCTGTCGGCTCTCAGCATAAAAAAGAAGAAGGCGAGAGAAAACAGGCACCAGTATATTATATCCACGGCGCCCTTTAAAGGCTTTACCGCGCCCGAGACCATGCACAGAGCAAACAATATGTGATATATAAATGCAGACAAAAGGCCCATGCTCACTGCCGCGGCAAAAAGACGGCACTGAAACGAAAACGAAAGTATCATCTGAAAAGCCTTGAAAATATGCCGTTCTTTTCTCCGCCGCCGTTGTCGTAGGTCAGGGCGGATATATCTCCGTCTGCCGAAAGACTGCCCTTTTCAAGATCGAGGCTGTCTATGTGCAGACCGCTTCCCCGTATTATAAGTATTCCCTTTTCCGTCTGAGCCACTATTGCCTCCTCATCGAAGCTCAGTATATCGGTTATGCCGTTTGCCGAAAGCCTTTCTCTGTTGTCAAGACTTATGCTGTGCCTTCCGCCGTCCAAAAGCCGTCCCTCCCGATAAGCTATATTAAAATATATGACTTATCACAGGCTTTTATACATTTCTCCGGCAAATTCCTTCTTTACATTTTCCTTTACCGAAAGCACCTCGTATTTTGCCGTGTTTGTGCCGAAGACTATCTCTATCACATCCCCGGGCTTTATATCAAGCCCTGCCTTTGCCGTCCTGCCGTTTACGCTCACTCTGCCTGCATCGCAGGCTTCGTTTGCCACGGTCCTGCGCTTTATTATCCTGCTTATCTTAAGATATTTGTCTAATCTCATAATATATTCTCCCGCATAAAGAAATAAGGCGTGACCATAAGACCACGCCTTTTGATGATTAAGCCTGAATTACTTGTTTACAGCGTCCTTGAAAGCCTTGCCTGCCTTGAAAGCGGGAGCCTTTGAAGCAGCGATGTTCATCTTCTCGCCGTTTCTGGGGTTAACGCCTGTACGTGCGCTCCTTGACTTTACTGCGAAAGTACCGAAGCCTACTAATCTTACATCACCGCCTGCTGCCAATTCCTCGGTAACTGCGTCGATGAAAGCCTTTAAAGCCTTCTCAGCCTCTGTCTTCTTTAAACCTGTCTTTTCAGCAATCTTTGCTGCTAATTCTGCTTTGTTCATTGAAAGTGTCCTCCTTTATTTTGTTTTTTCCTCCGCAGCCTTAGAATCAGTATCCTCTTTGATTCCCCCATCGGCTGTTTTGGTGTTTTCAATGTCCTCAATTCTATTTATAAATGTTTCTAAGGCATTTGTCAAGGAAAATTCGGCATTTATTTGTAAAAAATGTGAAATTTGTGATAAATTTAATAAAAAATTTCCAATTAATTCCATTTTTTCCACATTATTGCTGTCTATGAGGGATATGATGCTCTCCGACAGCAAGGCATTTTCTCTGCACAGCCTATCGTAGTCGGGAGTATATGCTCCCGCGGACTCTGCCTTTGAAAAAGTTTTTACGCTCCTCATAAGAGCGGGGAGGGAGCGGGGCACGCTTTTTATTACTTCCATATTACTTTTATAACCCTTTTCCTGCTTTTTTATGCTTTCCCATTTTTCATTTATATCATCGTCATCGTTATAATGAGCGCCCGAGAACACATGAGGGTGCCTTTGTATCATCTTTCTCGTTATGCCGTCGGTCACATCGTCAAAGCAAAAGAGTCCCTCCTTCTGCGCAAGACAGCTGTGAAACACTATCTGAAAGAGTATATCGCCCAGCTCCTCGCATAGGTTTTCGCTGTCGCCCTTATCTATTGCGTCTATCACCTCATAGCATTCTTCTATCATGTATTTTCTGAGGCTTTCGTGGCTTTGAGCCTTGTCCCATTCGCATCCGTTTTCGCCCAGAAGCTCTTCCATGACCGCCTTAAGGCTATCTATATCGTATTTTTTGCCGTTTGAACTTTCCATATTTAAGTCTCTCCCGTTTTTTCTGCCGTTATTTTATATGATAACAAAATATTTTTTCTTTTTCAAGCGCCTATTTACATAATGTGATTTTGGTGCTAAAATATCCTTAAAGTATGAGACATATGTAAGGAGGGCGTTATATGTATTGTATGCACTGCGGAGAGCAGATAGCTGATGATTCAAGATACTGCCGTTACTGCGGAAGGCTTGTGGCGGAGGACGAGATAAGGCCCGCAGCCCCGGCTGAGCCCGAAAATGAGCAGGGCAGAGAGGAGCTCTCAGCTTCTTCGGACGAGCAGTACGGCGGTGATACGGAAGAGAACGCGGAAATAACGGAAGAGGGCACGGCGGAGCACACTGCCGTAAATACTGCAGAAATCGCGCCCGAGGTCATAACGGAGGACGATCTGTTTTTGGAGCATGTGTCAAGGGGCAAAAAAATACTGCTTTTTATGGTCGCCGTTATTTTGACCGTCATCGTTGCCGTTATAGTTTTCACGGCGCTCTATCCCGAGCTTGTATAAAATAAAACGCTCCAAAAAAGGAGCGTTTTATTTTAAACATTGATCAATATTTAAAGCTTTTTTGATTAAAATCAGATCGCGCGTGTTATAGTACCCTTATGAGTACCCGTTCTGAGGCATCTTGCACAGATGTTTATTGACTTAACATTTCCGTTGTCCTCAACGATCTTGATCTTCTTGATATTTGATTTCCAGGTCTTGTTTGCTCTTCTTGAAACCTGGCTACGGCTTATGCTTATTCTGTGACCCGTCTGCTGAGTCTTGCTGCATATTTCACACTTTGCCATCTATTACACCTCCTTAGTTAACTGCTATCGTTTTATATTCTATCAGAAAACAACGGCAAATGCAAGAAAAATTTTTTAAAATTTTGATTTTTATACATTTGAACTAAAAATCTTGATAAAACGGGCAGAATAGTGTATACTTTTAGTGTGACTCGGACATGTGTTATATATTTGTACATAGATAAGCTTAAAAAACGGAGGGTATTGTAATGAGTATTTTTAAAAGCAGTGAGAATACGGGAATAAGCAAAAAAGCCATAGCCGAGATAGCCTCGTTTTCGGCTCTTTCATGCGAGGGCGTGGCAGGTATGTCCGCAGGCGCGCTCAAGAGCGGACTGTCGGGTATGCTTAAGCAGGAGAGCTCCTCAAAGGGCGTGGATGTTACCATACCCAAAAGCGGAGGCGTAAGCGTTCTGATACATATAATTGCGGAATACGGCACGGATATAAACGAAACCGGAAACAGGGTGTGCTCTGCCGTAAAGCAGGCGCTCATATCCTCGGGCATAGAGACAGAAAGCGTCAGGACGATAATTGAGGGCATAAGGCACAGCGTCATATCGGAGGAGACCGTATTGCCCGAAAGGGAAGAGGATATGCTTTCGCTTGAAGGTGATGAGCTTATGGACAAAATAAAGTCCTGCTTTGAGCTTACGGGCATAGTTACATATAAGGACGGAAAATTTTCCGGTATATCCGAGGGCTCGGAGCTCATATCCGATGAGGATGCTTCGGAGTGCGCCCTCAAGCTTGCCGATATGCTGTCGGAGGGTCACAATACGGCTGTAATAGCCGTTTACTACGGCAAAAATGCCGACAGACAGACGGCTGAAAAAATAATATCCGCTCTTTCGGACAAATACGAGGACGCGGACACCGAGATACACTGCGCTTCAAATATGGACTATGATTATGTGATAGGTGTGGAATGATATGAAGGCTTCCGACAGCATACAGACAGTAAAGAATATAGGCGAGGCCAGAGCAAAGCAGTTCGGCAGGATGGGAATAGAGACCGTTGACGACCTCATAAGCTATTATCCGCGCGATTACGAGGACAGAAGCGTTATTACTCCCGTCTGTGAGCTGGAGGCAGGCAGTACATATACCATAAAGGGCAGGATAATGCGCACTCCCGAGGCAAGGCGCACAAGGACGCTTACAATAGTGAGCGCCGTTGTTTCGGACGGCACGGGGAGCATAGTCTGCGTGTGGTTCAATCAGCCCTATATAAAAAATCAGCTCACCCCCGGCAGAGAATACAACTTTACGGGAAGGGTGTGCTCAAGGCTCGGCAGGCTTCAGCTTGAAAGCCCCGATTACGAGAGCGCAGGTGCGGAAAGCCTCAATACGGGCAGGATAGTTCCCGTCTACACAGTGCCTGCCAAGATGTCGCAGAAGATAATAAGAGGCTGTATAAGGGACGCTCTTGACGGCGTGGACGGAGGCTTTGAGGAATATATGCCTCTCTCTGTGCTCAATGAGCATTCTCTCTGTTCAAGAGAATTTGCGGTCAGAAATATCCACTTTCCCGAGAGTGACGAGGCCTTTTTTACGGCGAGGAGAAGGCTTGTGTTTGACGAGCTCTTGTTTCTTCAGCTCCGCCTTCTGGAGCTCAAGGGCAATATATGCTCCAAAAAAAGCAGAGTTGAAATAAATAATTTCGATATATCGCCCGTGCTCTCACGGCTTGGCTTTGAGCTTACCAACGCCCAGAAAAAGGTGCTTTCGGAGATAATATCCGACCTTAAGGGCGGATGTATAATGAACAGGCTCATACAGGGCGATGTCGGCTCGGGCAAGACAGCTCTTGCCATGATAAGCGCTTATATTGCCGTGACTAACGGATATCAGGCTGTGCTTATGGCGCCCACGGATGTACTTGCAAATCAGCACTTCAGAAGCTTTGAAAAGCTGTTCTCGCCCCTCGGCATAAGGTGCGATATACTCACGAGCGGACTCAAGAAAAAGGAAAAGGATGCCGTATATGAGGGAATAAGCTCGGGAGAGAGCCAAATCATAATAGGCACCCACGCCCTTATACAGGACAAGGTGAAATACAGTAATTTAGGACTTGTAATAACGGATGAACAGCATCGCTTCGGCGTAAGACAGAGAGAAAGGCTCTCCGAAAAGGGGGACGAGCCCCATGTGCTCGTCATGACGGCAACGCCCATACCCCGGACGCTTGCGCTCATACTTTACGGCGATCTGGATATATCCGTTATAGACGAGCTTCCGCCGGGCAGGCAGAAGATAGATACATTTGCCGTTGACCACAGCTATTACCGCCGTCTTTATGCATTCATAAAAAAAGAGGCTGCAAAGGGCAGACAGGCATATATCATATGC
>CANROO010000052.1 GCA_947632235.1 uncultured Clostridia bacterium | reverse complement strand
TGTGAAGATAAACACTGCAAAGACCGTTGAGGATATGCTCGGTCTTATAGATGAAATGAGAGATCATATTTTAAAATAAAAATGGAGGTAAAAAATTATGAAAATAAAATTATGCGCTTTTGTTACAGCCGTTTCAATGCTCATGCCTTTGTGCGCCGTCAATGCTTCGGCAGCGCAGACGCTCCCGGCCGTGGGCGAGCATATCTACGGCTATGTTGTTACCGATGTGTCACATTCGGAGAATGTCGGAGATCTGATAAGTCTGGAGCATACCAAAAGCGGTGCTCAGATATTATATGTATGCAATGACGACAAAAATCTGGCTTTCAATATTGCTTACAGAACTCCCATGACCGATGAGAGCGACAGGAACCATGTTTTTGAGCATTCCATAATAGCCTCTTCGGATAAATACCCTTCATCGGATCTGTTTTTCGATATATACAACACTACATACAATACATATGTAAACGCGCAGACCAATCAGACCGTAACCTCCTATAATCTTGCCAGCATGAGCCAGCCTCAGCTTGAAAAGATGATAGACGCATACATGAGCTGTATGGTGGCGCCCGGCATCATTAAGGATGAAAACATATTCAAGCGCGAAGCCCTGCGCTATACTCTTGCCTCGCCTCAGGACGACATACAGATAGAAGGCACCGTATTCTCTGAGGATACAGGCTATATGACTGATATTTCAATGAACGAGCCGAACGCCATTGCGGACAGTCTTTATCCCGGCGAGGTAGCCTCTAATTCCATAGGTATGCTGTATAATAACTATAATGTGCTTACATATGAGCATGCCAAGGAGCTCTATGAGATGTGCTATCATTTTGACAACTGTATAATATCCCTTTGGGGCGATATGGATTATAAGCATATATTAAAGCTTTTGGATGACGAGTATCTCTCAAAGGAGGAAAAGCACAATACCGACTTGAGCGCATATGCCAATAAGCCCACTCCGCCCAAGTTCACCAAGAATGTTGTGCCTTATCCGGCTTATGAGGGCGACAACACTGAAATGGCGTCTGTTGTAGACTATGCCATAGATCTGTCGGGCATGGACTATGAGGATATTTTAAAGCTTGCATATATAACCGGGATGTTCAACAACAGCAATTCTATATTCAACAAAAAGCTGAGCGAGAGCGCTATATTGGGTTCATTCTACAGCTTTGTCGATTTGTATGATGCAAAGCCGTATATCACTTTTTCACTCAACAATACCGATGGCGAATACCGCGATGCCTTCTTTAAGCTTGTAAATGAATGTCTTGAATATACCGCACAAAACGGTGTGGGCGCCGCCGAGTACAGCAATGTCCTTAAGTCCGATGATATTTCTTCGGCGCTTGAGGGCGAAAACATGGATCATCCTATAGATTCACTTATTTCCGTTTCTGTTTATTGGGCCAATACGGGCAAGACGGATCTCTTTGTACAGACCGACAATGCTTCAGACGAGCTCAAATCCGATACATCGCAGTCCATGCTTAAGGCTCTGACCTCAGAGCTTTTGTCTCCCGACAATTCGGCGCTTGTGGTAGTCGAGCCAAAGCCGGGACTTGCCGAGGAAATAGAGGCTGAAAGAAGGGCATATCTTGACGATATGAAGGCCTCAATGACGCCCGAAGAAATAAACGCTCTTGTTGAAGAAACAAATAAATTCAACGAATGGAACGAGATCTCGGCGCCTAATGACAGTGTTGTGATCACTCCCGATGAGCTTCCCGAGCCCGAAAAAACGGACAGTGTCAAGACAGAGCAGACGGAGGACATAAAGAGCTATTCATATACCATAGATAAAAATGTGGGCGAATACTCTCTTAACTTTGACGCAAGCAGTATAGAACAGGAGGATCTGCCTTATCTCATGCTCTATGCTCAGCTCATATCAAATGTAGACACGGACAAATACACCGTTGAGGATATAACGGACATCATGCCTGCTTATATAAACACATTGTCCGCAAACATCAACTATCTCACGAGAGCGTCCGAATCGGAGCCTACGCTCGAATTAAGCTTAAACTGGTATTCGGAGCAGGGCGACTACGGCAAAGCCCTTGACATAGTTATGGATGTGCTTGAAAATTCAAACTTTATGGACACGGAGAACATACTCTATACACTGGAAGAGGCCATGCCCAATATAAGAAACTCCATATCGGGCGACATATGGAACAGTGTAAAGAACTATGCGCTTATGGGCATAAGCAATAATATAAATATGGGTCAGACCTTCAGCGGTAAGGATTATTACAATTTCCTCTCCGATGTATATGATAAGCTCAATTCCGACAGCGGATATGCAGATACGCTCTGCGCAAAGCTTGAAGATATATCAAAGAAAGTGCTCCATAAAGACGGACTTACCGTTTCCGTTATAGGCAATGATGCTGTTATATCCGAGGCTGAAAATGCAAATGCTTCTGTTCTCAATGCTCTTCCCGTGCTCAATATGCCCAAGGCAAAGTACAGCATTGACACTCCCGAGCATAAGACGGCTTATATCATAGAACAGGCAAATCAGTCCTCTGCCATTGCAGGCGAGTTTGACAGCTTCAACGGAAAATATATGCCGTTTATAGCATATATAAACGATGCTTATACCGTTCCCGTAATGCGTTTTGTAAACGGAGCCTACAGTGCTGCCATAGGTTCTTCAATTAAGCCTGATACAAAGGAATATATCATGAGTGTAGCAGTCTCCGACCCCAATGTTGCAAAGACCGTTAATGCGCACCTTGCATCCGCGGATGTCCTCGCAGATAAGGAGTTTACGCAGGAGGAGCTGGACAAATATATAGTTGCAGCCTATGATGATGTAGTATATCCCGAAGGCGAATATACAAAGGCTGAAAATGCCGTTACCGATGAAATGTACGGTGTTGACAAGAATATGACGCAAAGACTTGCCGAAGAACTCAAAAGCGCAGCTCCCGCCGATACGAAAGAAGCATATGAAGCCATAAATAAGGCTGTAAAAAACAGCTTCATAGCAGTCGCAGGCAATAAGAACGCCATAGAAGCCGACAGCTATATATTCGATGAAATAGTCGACTTAAGACCTTAATACATAAAAAAACTCCTGTACTTGTGCAGGAGTTTTTTTCGTATTCAAGCCCTTATTTATAAAATCGACAAGCAAAAAGGATTTTTTTGATTTATGCCGTATATAATTATTAAGAGGTGATGCAAATGACTATAAGAGAGAGAACCGAGAAATTTGAGGCGGAAATATTGAGCCCCTATGCTTCTAGGAGCAAGGAAAGCAAGGGCAGAAAAACTCCCGAGGAGCCCTGCGACATAAGGACATGTTATCAGCGCGACAGGGACAGGATAATACATAGCAAGTCCTTCAGAAGGCTTATGCATAAAACTCAGGCGTTCATATCACCCGAGGGCGATCACTACAGAACACGGCTCACGCACACTCTTGAGGTGTCTCAGATAGCCCGCACTATAGCTACTGCGCTTCTTTTAAATGAGGATCTCACAGAAGCCATAGCCTTGGGTCATGACCTTGGACATACGCCCTTCGGTCACCTCGGCGAGGCAGATCTTAACAATGTTGTTCCGGGAGGCTTTCATCACAACGAGCAAAGCGTGAGAGTTGTTGAAAGGATAGAAAAAAACGGCAGAGGACTGAATCTTTCGCACGAGGTCTTGGACGGTATACTCAATCACAGGGGCGCGGGCTCTCCCAAGACGCTTGAAGGCAAGATAGTTCAGCTCTCCGATAAAATAGCGTATGTCAATCACGATATAGACGATGCCATAAGGGCGGGCATAATAACGGATGACGACCTTCCGCACGATTGTGTGGCAGTCCTTGGCGATACCTGCAGGAAAAGAATAGATTTTCTTATAAGAAATATAATAAAGAACAGCGAGGGAATAAACGACATCCGCCTTGACGAGGAAGTCAGGACAGCGCTTTATAAGCTTCGCGGTTTTATGTTTGATAATGTTTACAATTCGGGCAAGTTAAGCGAGGAAAGAAAGGGCTACGGAGTATTTTTGAGTATACTCTACAGATATTATAAGGACAATTTTGACGAGGTGCCCGAGGAATTCAAGCAGAATTATGACAACAATACGGATGAACATTATCAGGAGAGAATAGTTGCAGACTATATTGCAGGCATGACAGACCGCTACGCCGAGAATGTATATAAGGAGCTCGGCGGTAAATTGAAAAATTATTTATAATTGCCTAAAATAAAAAAGGATATTATAAATTTGTGTCGAAAATTAATTTAAGATAAGTTTTGTACAGCACTTTGGTGGGGGTATTTATGAGCTACTATCCCGGAGAGGTTATAGACGATATTCGTTCGGGCAATGATATAGTTGATGTGATAGGGCAGTATGTAAGCCTTAAAAGGAGCGGAAGCTCTTATGTAGGGCTTTGCCCCTTCCACAATGAAAAGACGCCGTCCTTCCATGTCAACAGAGAGGGACAGTATTTTCATTGCTTCGGCTGCGGTGCGGGCGGAGATGTCATAGGCTTCATAATGAGGCATAATAACCTTGCTTATCCCGAGGCTGTGCGTTTTCTTGCGGAGAGGATAAGCTATATACTGCCCGAGGCTGATATGTCGGGCGACTATGCCGCAAGGAAGGAGCTCAAGCAGAATCTCTATGAAATACATAGGATAGCCGCCAGATTTTATTATGACAGGCTCAATTCGGATGTCGGCAAAAATGCCGTGGAATATCTCGACAAAAGAGAGGTGAGCCTGGGCGCAAGGCGAAAATTCGGCTTGGGCTATTCTCCCATAGCAAGGGGAGCACTCTACAATGAGCTTAAGTCAAAGGGCTTTTCTGATGAGCTCATAACAAAAAGCGGACTTTGCTACAAGAGGGATAATTCGGGCTATTACGATAAGTTTTTCAACAGACTTATGTTTCCCATTATAGATATATACGGCAATATCATAGGCTTCGGAGGCAGGATATTGGGCGATGGTCAGCCCAAATATCTCAACTCTCCCGAAACGGAGATATTCAATAAAAGCAGAAATCTCTATAATCTCAACAATGCCAAGAATGCAAGGCTTAGGGAATTCATACTTGTAGAGGGTTATATGGACGCCATAGCCATATATCAGGCAGGCTTTAAAAATGTTGTCGCCTCGCTCGGCACAGCCTTCAATGAAAATCACGCCAGAGTGCTTAAGGCGCATGCCGACAGCGTAATTCTCCTTTTTGACAGCGATGAGGCGGGAGTAAAAGCCGTTTTGCGCGCCATACCCGTTATGGAAAAGGCAGGGCTTAAAATAAAAGTCCTTCAGGTGCATGATGCCAAGGACCCCGATGAATTTATAAAGAAATTCGGAGCCTCGGAGTTTGGCTCTCTGCTTGAAAGTGCCGAGAACCACATCATTTTCCAGGCAAAACAGATACAGAAAAAATACGACCTTAAAATACTTGATGAAAGAATTTCATTCTCAAAGGATATAGCAAGACTGCTTTCGGGTGTCGAAAGCACTATAGAAACAAATGCCTATCTCAAAGAGGTGGCAAGAATTTCCAATATAGACATATCTGCCATACAGAGCGAGATTTCTGCCATAAATAAGGGCGTTCCCGTCATGAGAATGCCGGGCATAAGGCGCGGAACGGGCAGAAGCGGAGTTGACGATGCCAGAAAAACGCTCATAAGCATACTTGTGTCGGGCAGAAAATATTACGATTTGCTTTCGCCTCATATAAAAGCAGAGGAATTTGTCGAAGAATTTTATATCAAAACAGTGGGCTATATTTACAGCCTTTACTCTCAGGACAAGCCGGTTAGCAAAGAAAGCGTTATAGGTTATTTTGAAACTGTAGAGGAACAGAGCAGGATAACAGAGCTTTTTGTAAGGCAGATCACATATTCCGACAACGAGATGGAAAAGGCTTTGAACGACCTTGTTAAGAAGGTCAAGGAGGCATATTATGACAAAATGATAAATGATGATTACAGCAATCCCAGGCTCCCCGAGCTTCTGGAAATGAAAAGAAATGTCAGCAAACTGTATATATCATTATCTGACGGTTAAAATAGTTACAAGTGAGAAAGGATGGAAATATAAATGAAACCAATTGATAAGACTAATTCTGAGGCTAATTTTGATGAAATTCTTACGGGTAAATTAAAGGAGCTCATTGCTATTGCCAAGAAAAATAAGAACACAATAAATGCCAATACGATGATGGATAGTCTTACATCTGCGGGTCTTGAACCCGAGCAGTTCGACAAGGTATATGACTATCTGGACTCACAGGGCATAGATATAGTCGGAGTAGAGCTTGAAGTTGACGACACCGACGACGACATAGAGCTTGAAAATGAAAGAGAACTGGATCTCTCCGTGTCCGACAATATCAATATAGACGACCATGTAAGAATGTATCTTAAGGAAATAGGCAGGGTGCCTCTTCTTTCGGCTGAGGAAGAAATAGAGCTTGCCGAGAGAATAGAGCAGGGCGATGAGGAAGCCAAGAAGCGCCTTTGCGAAGCCAATTTAAGGCTTGTTGTAAGCATAGCCAAGAAGTATGTGGGCAGAGGTATGCTTTTCCTTGACCTCATACAGGAGGGTAATCTGGGTCTTACAAAGGCAGTTGAAAAGTTCGACCACAGAAAGGGCTTTAAATTCAGCACCTATGCCACATGGTGGATAAGACAGGCTATCACAAGAGCCATTGCGGACCAGGCCAGAACCATAAGAATACCCGTACACATGGTCGAAAATATAAACAAGATCATAAGAGTATCAAGGCAGATGCTCCAGGAAAACGGCAAGGAGCCTACGGATCAGGAGCTTGCCGAAAGAATGCAGATGTCCATAGACAAGGTAAGAGAGATAAGAAAGATAGCTCAGGAGCCAGTTTCTCTTGAAACTCCCATAGGCGAGGAGGAGGACAGCCACCTTGGCGACTTCATACCCGATGAGGACATTCAGGCGCCTGCGGACGCGGCGGCATTCTCTCTTTTAAAGACACAGCTGGATCAGGTGCTCAATACCCTCACCGAGAGGGAAAGAGAGGTTTTAAAGCTTCGCTTCGGTCTTAATGACGGCAAGGCGCGTACACTTGAGGAGGTCGGCGCCAAGTTCAATGTCACAAGAGAGAGGATCCGTCAGATAGAGGCGAAGGCTCTCAGGAAGCTCAGGCACCCCAGCAGGAGCAAGAAGCTTAAGGATTATTTATAATATAAAAATGCAGTTTTTTACGGGCGAGCTTTGCTCGCCCGTTTCAGCAGTTTTGCTTAAAACAGATCAAATGGTGAATTTATGTTATCATACAGATTAAAGCGCATAGCCGAGAGTATAAATAAATGCGGATATCTTGCCGACATAGGCACGGACCACGCCTACATACCCATTTATGCCGTCCGAAACGGCATTGCGGAAAGGGCTGTTGCCGCAGACATAAGCGAGGGCTCCTGCAACAAGGCAAGGCTCAATGTAAAAGCACACGGTCTTGCGGATAAAATAGATGTAAGACAGGGTGACGGACTTGACGCAATAAAAGAAAATGAAAAGCCCGATACAATAATTATTGCGGGCATGGGCGGACTTCTTATGATAGGCATACTCAAAAAGGGCATTGATACGGCTTTGCAGGCTTCACAGCTTTTATTGCAGCCTCAGCGGGATATAGAGGAGGTAAGACGCTTTGTGCATTCAATAGGTTTTAAAATATCCAATGAAAGCATATTTAAGGACGGCGGAAAGTTCTATACTCTTATGGACTGTGAAAGGGGTAAGGAAGACTATACAAAGCTTGAATATAAGTTCGGCAGGATACCGCTTAATGACGGTTCTCCCGTGCTTAAGGAATATATAAATTCAAAAAATAATAAATTATTGAAGGTACTTGAAAATATGAGTTCAAACGGCAGAACGGACGATGAAGCATACAAAAGACTTTACGCCGAGGCAAAAATGTGTGAGGAGGCTATGAAATGTCTGTGACAGCAAATGATATAATTAAAAAACTGGAGCAAACAGCGCCAAAGGAATTGTGCTGTGAATGGGACAATGTCGGCATAATGTCGGGCGACGGCAGTAAGAGTGTAAGCACTGTTCTTGTAGCTCTTGACTGCACTGAAAATGTAATAGATGAGGCTATTGCAAAGGGCGCGGACATGATAATAACGCACCATCCCTTCATTTTCAAGTCTATAAAAAATCTGGACTACTCAAACCCGCTTTCCCGCAGGATAGCCAAGGTAATTAAAAATGACCTGCTCGTGTATTCCGCTCATACCAATCTGGACATAGCGGATTACGGCACAAACTACACCCTTGCCAAGCTTCTGGAGCTTGAAAACACCAAGGGTCTTGTGCCCATGGGAGAGGGTGCTTATATGGGAAGGATAGGCGAGCTTAGGGAAGAAATGACCTTTTCGGAGCTTATAGCTTTTGTCAAGGATAAGCTTTGTGCAGAGTACATCACAGTAAACGGAGATATGCCGCGCAGTATAAAAAAAGTCGCTCTGTGTACGGGCGCAGGCGCAGACTATGACTTTCTGCTTTGTGCCAAAAATATGGGCGCAGATGCATATATAACGGGCGATGTGGGCTATCATGATGCGCAGAACGCCGAAAACATGGATATATGTCTTATAGACGCAACTCATTATCTCACCGAGGTAATAGTCGTCCGCACGCTCTGCGACCTTCTTTCCTCTGCTTTTGAAGATGTAAGCTTCATAAGCTCCGAGGTTAGGGGACAGACGCTCAATATTGTCTGAGAGGAGGCATTATATGAAACGCTACAATGTAAGAATAGTTAACACAATGACAGATACGCAGGTCGGCGAAGGCACATCGCTTTCCGAGCTCAGCAAGGTATACAAAAGCAGTTTTCCGCATGATATTCTTTCTGCCAGAGTTGACAACATAGAAAGAGATCTTGCCTATAGGATAGATGACGACTGCACCGTGGAATTTCTGGACATAACTTCAAGTCTCGGTTTCAGGGTATATCAGCGCAGCGCTGTGTTCATAATGCTTGCCGCAGTAAGAAAAATACTTGGCACAAGCGCTGTTGTGTGGGTAGAACACACCATAAATGACAACATTTTCTGTACCATAAAAAATGCAGATATAACCGACAGCCTTCTTTCCGAAATAAAGGCGGAGATGAGGGATATTGTAAACAGCAATTTTGAGATACAGAAGGTCCAGGTGTCCTTTGCCGAGGCAGAGGAGCTTTTTAAAGCCAATAATCTCATGCACTGCTATAATGAGCTTAAATATATAAGAGCCAATAACATAACGCTCTATAAGCTCAATGATTACTATGATTATCTCTACGGCACAATGGTGCCCTCCGCAAAATATATAGGCATATTCAATCTTGTAAAGCACAGCGACGGCTTTGTGCTTCAGTTCGAGTCGCCCCATAAGCCGGGCACTCTCAATCCTCACAGGGATTATAAAAAGCTCACAGCCATATTCAAGGAATACAACGAGTGGTCTGAAATACTCAATGTATCAGCCCTTGGCAGTCTTAACGATGCCATAAGCAGCGGCAGGATAAAGGAGCTTATGCTCATTGCAGAAGCCCTTCAGGAAAAGAAAATCGCCAACATTGCAGACGAGATACAAAAAAGCGGTAAAAAGCTCGTATTTATTGCAGGTCCTTCCTCTTCGGGCAAGACCACGTTTTCAAAAAGACTTTGCATTCAGCTTAAGGTAATAGGCATAAAGCCTCATGTCATATCGCTTGACGACTATTATAAGCCAAGGGAGGAAATACCCTTTGAGGAGGACGGCACAAGGAATTTTGAAAATATAAACACTCTTGAAATAGATAAGCTCAATGACGATCTTATAAGGCTTAAGGCCGGCGAGGAAGTCGAAACGCCCATTTATGATTTTCTCACGGGCGAGCCCAAGTCAACAGGCAGAAAAATTCAGCTTGAATCGGACGATGTGCTTGTCATAGAGGGTATACACGGGCTTAACGATGCTCTTACGCCCAGAATACCGGCAGAGGATAAATTCAAGATATATATAAGCGCTCTCACACAGCTCAATATTGACGAGCACAACAGGATATCCACCACAGATTCAAGACTTATAAGGCGCATTGTGCGTGATAACGCTTTCAGAGGTTTTCCTGCGTCAAATACTATAAGTATGTGGCATAAGGTGCTCAAGGGCGAGGAGGAAAACATATTTCCCTTCCAGGAAAATGCGGATGTCACCTTCAACTCGGCTCTTATATATGAGCTTGGCGTGCTTAAGGTGTTTGCCGAGCCTCTGCTTTTCAATATGGATAAATCCGAAAGCGGTTACACCGAGGCAAAGAGGCTTCTCAATCTTCTCAACGGCTTCCTTGCCGTAAATCCTCAGGATATACCCGACAATTCGCTTATAAGGGAGTTCATAGGCGGAAGCTGTTTTCAGTAAAATAAAGTAACACGGAGATAATTGTATGGAAAAGGAATTTGACACCATACCCATATCGCGCCTTGTTATAAGGCTGGGTGTGCCTGCCATGCTTGCACAGCTTTTTAATATATTATACAGCATTGCGGACAGAATATTTGTGGGCAGCATAGAGGGCATAGGTGAGCTTGCTCTTGCGGGCGTAGGAATATGCGCGCCTGCCGTCACTGCCATAACTGCATTTTCATTCATGGTGGGGATAGGCGGTTCGGCCCTCATGAGCATAAGCATCGGCAGGGGTGACAGAAGGACAGCCTCGCAGGCAATAAATAACGCCCTTGTCATGCTTATAATAATAGGCGCGGTACTGACGGCTCTGCTGCTTGTTTTCAGGCGGGATATACTCTATTTTCTGGGCTGCAGTGACAATATGTATCCTTATGCCGTTTCTTATTTCACTATATATGTTTCAGGCACCTGCGCCTCTCTCATATCCATGGGTATGAATCAATTTATACTTGCGCAGGGCTATGCAAGGGCAGGCATGGTGTCGGTAGTTATGGGCGCTCTTTTAAATCTTGTGCTCGATCCTCTTTTTATATTCGTTTTGGATATGGGCATATCGGGAGCGGCACTTGCCACTGTCATATCGCAGATAATGTCAATGCTTTTTGTGCTTTTGTTCCTCGCAAGAAAAAGCGTTCCCGTACATATAGGCATAGGGGATTACAGCCTCGGAGTGACAGGCAAAATACTTTCAATAGGCTCCATGTCCTTTCTTATAACCATACTCGATAACCTTATTATAATTCTTCTGAATATAAATCTCAGAAAATACGGCGGTATAATGGGCGATAAATACATAGCCTGCGCGGCAGTTGTCCAGAGCTTTATGGTGATAGTTTTCTGCCCCGCTCAGGGCATAACCACGGGCTGTTCAACTCTTTACGGCTATCACTACGGCGCAGGAAATTTCAAAAAGGCAATGGATGTCTTTAAATATGTATTTCTGCTATGCGCGGCATATATAGGCGTACTTCTCATATGCTCGCAGACAGCGCCATATATTTTTGTAAGACTCTTTGTTTCCGATAAGGAAAGCATAGCTCTCGCCTCAGATTTTGTTTCAAAATACACTCTCGGTATGCTCGGCGTTGCCGTGCAGTATGCCGTTGTGGATGGTCTTACAGCCATGGGCAGGGTAAAATATGCCTTTCCTCTTTCCGTATTCAGAAAGCTTCTCTACACCCTCTGTATATTTGTACTGCCTCTTGTTGCAGATCTTGAAAATATATTCTATGCAGGCACCATTTCCGATGTGCTCGGCTCTCTTTTCACTCTTGCGGTGTTCTTCGCCTTTGTGCGCCCCAAGCTCAGAGCGGAAATGAAAACGGCATAAAAAAGGACGCCTTTGAAAGCGTCCTTTGATCGTAGTACACCCACCGGGAATCGAACCCAGAACTAACCCTTAGGAGGGGCTTATTATATCCGTTTAACTATGGGTGCGTATCAGTGATATTATAACGCCTTATGCCTCAAAAGTCAAGATAATTTTGAATAATATCATTCTGCCCTAAAACAACACCGATAAAATAATAGCTTATACAACGACACTTATAACAAATACCGCACAATCAACGGCAAATATTATTGCTGCGGTATAAAAAATCACATTTAACGTTCGGTCTTTTATTTTCCCCAAAAGCCTTTCCATAAAAGGCTGTACAATATACAGGAACAAAACTCCGCCGAGTCCGAATCTTACGGATGTTGACAGCGCTATCCTTGCCTGAAAGCTGTATTTATACATCGTATAGTCCCAGGGGATATAGCCTATTACTGCCTCGCAAAGATATGATACAGCAAGCTCCACCGCCGCGGCGATCAGAGCGCACAGCGTAAAAACAACGGGAAGCAGAAGTATTTTGTTTTTAAGAGGCTTGTCTTTTATAATAAAATATACTGTGAATAAAAACAGCAGTGTTCCCACTCCGTAAACGGGACAGTAGGGACCTATGAGTATTCCTCTGTCGGTTATACCTCTGCCGTATATAAATATCTCCAGAAATTCCTCATATATCCAGCCTATCACGGAATAAACCATAAAATAAAGAAAATATTTTTTGAGTTCAGTCCTTGTCTTTTCGTTCATAAAAAAGCTCCTTTACAATACATCCTATTTAATTCTATCACATAATGTATATTGAATCAACAGCCAAGGCGCATATGTTTTTTCTTAATTAAATTTTAAGCCTCCGGGGGCTTGTTATATCTTGAAATTTTATATATTCTGTGCTATACTATTAAATTAAGAGTTTATATACGGCAATATGCTTGCTTGGGAGAGATCTGCTATGAAAAAATATATATTTATATTATGTGCGATGCTTTTACCGCTTATGCTCTCGGGCTGTAAGGACGAGGACGTATCCGCGGATAAGCCTCTTGTATACACAGGCTTTTATGCCCTTTACGACTTTGCATCGGAGATAGCGGGCGACAATGCGGACATTGTAAATATGGTGCCTGCAGGGACCGAGCCTCACGATTGGGAGCCGGGCGTAAAGGACATGGCAGGTCTTAACAAAGCCGATATAGTTTTCTATAACGGCTTAGGTATGGAAGCATGGACAGACAAGGCTTTAAGCTCTCTTGAAAATGCCGACACCGTTTTTGTAAGGGTCTCGGACGGAACGGATATATATGACAGCGCGGATCCCCACATATGGCTTGACCCCGAAAATGTCAAGATAATGTGCGGTAATATACTATCCGCTCTGTGCAGTGCAGATCCCGAGCACAGCGAGGAATACGAAGCAAACTACAATAGCTACGTATCGGAGCTTGATGAGCTTGACAATGCCTTTTCATCGGAGCTTGCGCCTTATAAGGGCAGGAGCATAGTAGTCTCTCACAGCGCCTTCGGCTATCTTTGCAATGCCTACGGACTTAAGCAGGAGCCTATTGACGGCCCTTCGGCAGACAGCGAGCCTTCGCCCGACAGAATGCTGGAGCTTGTCAATTTTATAAAAAACAACGATATTAAATATATTTTCTGTGAGAAGCTTGTTTCTCAGAAAACAGCCGACACTCTTGCGGAGGAAACGGGAGCCGGGCTTTTGTATCTCGACCCCTTTGAAGGACTTACGCAGGAGGAAATTTCAAGAGGCGATAACTATATTTCCGTAATGTATTCCAATCTTGAAAGCCTTAAAAAAGCGCTTATGCAGGGAGAATAAAATGAACATACTAGAGGTCAGGGACTTATCCTTCAGCTATCCGGACAAAAGCATACTTCACAGACTTTCATTCAATGTTGAAAAGGGTGATTTTGTGTGCGTTGTCGGCACAAACGGCACGGGAAAGTCCACTCTTCTCAAGCTTATACTAAATATATTACAGCCCACGGAGGGCGAAATAAGACTTTTTGACAAAAGAGCCGACAGATTCAGGGATTATTCCAAGATCGCCTATGTTTCGCAGAAGGCGACATCGTTCAACAGAGACTTCCCTGCAACTGTTGAAGAAATAGTTTCCCTCGGGCTCTATTCGGCAAAGGGATTTTTAAAGCCTTACAGCGCTTCGGACAGGGCAAAGGTCAGATCCGCTCTTGAAAGGGTAGGCATATATGACTACAGAAGGAGCAGGGTAGGCAGGCTTTCGGGCGGACAACAGCAGAGAGTTTTCATTGCCAAGGCGCTTGTTTCCTCTCCCGAGATCATTTTTTTGGATGAACCTACGGTGGGCATAGACATAAAGGCAGTGGATTCCATATGCTGTCTTCTGGGAGAGCTTAACAAAAGCGGTATAACCATTCTTATGGTAACGCACGATATATCCTCGATATTGTACCATTCAAACAAGGTGCTCGTGCTCTCCGAGGACGGACACGGCGAAATAATGCCGTCCGAGGAATTTAATTCGCACACAATATTAAATCATGTTCATCATAAGCATTGAAAAGGACGCATTTTATGGAAATATTTACGCTTGCATTCATGCAGAGAGCCATTCTGGTCGCAATATTCATATCCGTAATTACACCGCTCATAGGCAATATAATTGTGCTTAAAAGGCTTTCAGCCATAGGCGATGCACTTTCGCATTCGTGTCTTGCGGGTGTTGCCGTGGGTCTGTGCTTCAGCCTGAGCCCCATACTTACGGCAATAATTTTTTCTGTGCTCTCGGCAATAGTGATAGAATATATAAGACGGGCGTTCCCCAATTATTCGGAGCTCGCCACTGCTATAGTGCTCAGCTTCGGAGTAGGCGTTGCGGCAGTTTTTTCGGGCTTTGTAAAAAATTCGGCCAATTTTGGAAGCTTCCTTTTCGGCTCAATAGTTGCCATATCAAATGCCGAGCTCTATGCCGTAATAATATTGAGCGTCATAGTAGCCGTGACAATGCTTGTGCTTTACAGAGAGCTTTTATATATATCGTTTGACGAGGAGGGAGCTGAGCTTTCGGGCGTTAAGGTAAAAACGGTAAACCTTGTTTTCACCGTGCTCACTGCGGTCGTTGTGTCCATAGCCTCCAGAACTGTAGGCTCGCTTGTAATTTCATCGCTTATGATCATACCCGTTGCCTGTGCAATGCTTATATCAAAAAGCTATAAGCAGAATATAGTGCTTTCCGTAATTTTTGCACTTTTATTCACGGTTTCGGGACTTATACTCACGGCATTCAGAGATCTTAAGCCGGGCGGAACGATAGTGCTCATAGGTATAGGCGTTTTTCTTATTACGGCGGCTCTCAGCAGAAAGCAAAGGTGATATTATTGAACAATACGGAAAGATTTTTGGATCTTTACAGACAGCTTGAATACATCTGGCTGGAAAATTTCACCGAGATTGCCCCCTATTGCACCTACAATGACA
>CANROO010000051.1 GCA_947632235.1 uncultured Clostridia bacterium | reverse complement strand
GCAAGCTCCAATCTTTCAAGATATGACGGCATAAAGTACGGCTACAGAAACAGGGATTGCGAGGACCTTATGGAGGTATACCTCACATCCAGGAGCGAGGGCTTCGGCATGGAGGTAAAGAGAAGAATAATGCTCGGCTCCTTCGTTCTTAGCTCGGGCTATTACGATGCTTATTACAACAAGAGCCTTAAGGTGAGAGGACTTATAAAAAAGAGCTTCGACGAGGCGTTTTCATCGTATGATATGATACTTTCTCCCGTTGCTCCGACCGTCGCTTATAAGATAGGCGAAAATTCGTCCGATCCCCTTAAGATGTACCTGGGCGATATATACACGGTATCTGTCAATCTTGCGGGTATTCCCGCCGTTTCCGTTCCCTGCGGCTTCGGTAAGAACGGTATGCCCGTAGGCTTGCAGCTCATAGGCAACGCCTTTGAGGAAAACAAGCTTGTCAAGGCGGCATACGCTTTCCAGAGGGAGACCGATTTCCACCTTAAAAAGCCCGAAATAGCGCTGAAAGGAGGCAATGCTCAATGAATTATCAAATGGTAGTGGGTCTGGAGGTCCATGTGGAGCTTTCGACCAAGTCAAAGATATTCTGCAGCTGCACGACCGAGTTCGGAGGCGAGCCAAATACCCATGTATGCCCCGTGTGTTCGGGTATGCCCGGCGTTCTGCCCGTACTCAACAAAAAGGTCGTAGACTTTGCCATAAGGGCAGGTCTTGCCACCAACTGCGAGATAACGAGATACAATAAATTCGACAGGAAAAACTACTTCTACCCCGACCTTCCAAAGGCTTATCAGGTCAGCCAGCTTTATCTGCCCATATGCAGGAACGGAAAAGTGGAGATAGAAGTAAACGGCGATAAAAAATTTATAGGCATTCATGAAATACACATGGAGGAGGACGCAGGCAAGCTCGTACACGACCCCTGGGACGACTGTACGCTTGTAGACTACAACAGATGCGGAGTACCCCTTCTGGAGATAGTTTCCGAGCCCGATTTCAGGAGCGCAGACGAGGTAATAGCATACCTCACAAAGCTTAGGGAAACTATGATGTATCTGGGAGTGTCCGACTGTAAGATGCAGGAGGGCTCCATGAGAGCCGATGTAAATATCTCCGTCATGCCCGTAGGTTCAAATAAATTCGGTACCCGTACTGAGATGAAAAATATGAACTCCTTTAAGGCTATATACAGAGCCATAAACTACGAGTCACAAAGACAGATCGAGCTTTTGGAGGCAGGCGGAGTTGTCACACAGGAAACAAGGCGCTGGGATGACAACAAGGACGCCAGCTTCGCCATGAGAAGCAAGGAAAACGCTCAGGACTACAGATACTTCCCCGAGCCCGACCTTCTTCCCATAGAGATAAGCGAGGACTGGATAAACGATACTCTCAAAAATATGCCCGAGCTGCCCGAGGCAAAGAGGGCAAGATATATAAGCGAGTTCGGCCTTTCCGAATACGATGCATCCGTCATAACAGCCGAAAGACAGATAGCCTATATTTTTGAAGAGGCTACGGCAATATGCAATAAGCCCAAAGAAGTCTGCAACTATGTCATGGGCGAGCTTATGCGCCTTATGAGCGAGACCTCCACACTTGCCGAGGAGCTTGAAATAGACCCCAAGAAGATAGCGGAGATAATAGAGCTTGTCTCGGACGGCAAGATAAACAGAACGGCAGCCAAGGAAGTATTCGAGGCTGTGTTCAGGGATAATGCCGAGCCCGCAAAATATATAGAAGAGCATGATCTGGCTATGGTGGATAATTCCGATGAGGTAGAAAGGATAGTTGCCTATGTCATAGCGTCCAATCCCAAGTCTATAGAGGATATACGCTCCGGCAAGGCAAAGGCAAGAGGCTTCCTCGTAGGTCAGACAATGAAGGCACTCAAGGGCAAGGCAAACCCGCAGACGGTAAATAAAATACTGGATGAAAAGCTTAAGGAAATACTTTAATATAAAAAAATGGATGATTTTTCATCCATTTTTTTATTTGTGCGGATGTTGCTTTTTTTGTAACAATATGTTATATTTAACTTATAATACAATTGCAATTTTGTCCTCGGGCAGGTGAAATATAATGAAGAAAAAGCAAATCAAAAAAAATATATGTATAGTCGGCGGAATATTTTCTTTGGCACTTCTTTTTCGAATATTTTTTTTGGTACTTCTATTCCACCCGGGCATTCATTATCCCGGTATTTGGGAAACTAGAAACAGCTTAACTAATCCAATACAAGAGGAATATTCCGGACAGATCGATGTTTTTTCCGAATCGGGGCTTGATGATAATACACTTGTTGTTTTTACTGTAACACAAAACAGGCTGGATAAATTTGCAGAAAATCATTCAAGAAGCGTTTTTTCAGATATTTATGTTCATTCTATGCTGGGTGAATCAATATACAGCTTTAGTTATGAAAACGGGTTTATTGCATATACGGAACTGGATGTATTTCCATACACAATTACTAAGGATTATTCATATAATATCGGTGAATTTGTTATTGACGAGTCGTTCCTGAATTTTTTTTCAAAAAGAACTTTAAGCATGGTGCTTAAAAAGAACGGTGTTACGGATGAAATAACCAACATTACATTGATAAAACTTGTGCCAAAAATTTTCAATACGGATTCTTTGATCGCATGGATACAATGCGGTGACGAGGACTATTTTGTGTGCTGGGACAGGTGCTGGCAAGGTGTTGACAGATACAAGGAAAAATCTTTTAAGCATTTTTATGCAAACACCATGTATAATTACTTTTCTTTTTATGATGATACAGCCTTCAAAACCGAATTTACAAGCAGATACTGTGATCTGACGATGGGACAGGAGATAATAAGCAAATATAACACAAGAGTAAATCATATATACGCTTATGTTCCATTGTTTAAGATAATAGAAGCGGCGGGCTTTGAAACCAAGTGGATAGCAGAGGATAAAATGATGATAGTAAAGGACGATAGAACCATCATACTTACCTTTGAGAAACATAATTCATGGAGCAATGTTTGTTCTATGAAACTGTATAGAGATGGCAAAGCCTTGCTTCAAGACTTTATTGTGTGCGATCTTTCTTATAACGACTGTATTATAACCGATGAGGATTATAGAAGAATAACTAATATAATTGGTTTAAGGCTGAATGTGGATTATGAGAACAAAAGCGTTAGTCTTAGTTAAGATCGATATTGACAGGCGGGGTGATTTTAAACCCGATAACATAAAAATATAATTAATTTACTTAGGTAGAGAATGAGTATGAAAAAGGCAATAAAAAAGATATTTACTATTATAGTTGCCGGTATAGCGGTAATGATAGCGTCTATTATAACAGTAATAGAAATAATAATGGCTATATATTTTATGCATGGCATAATTGACGGAATAAATGCAGAAGCATTTATTACCTCGGATTATTCAAAGATTACATATGACGGAGATGTCTATGTGCCGATATCATTAGGGGATTTACCGCAGGAATTAAAGCAGGGATCATATTTTAAAGATAATAATGAGTGGATAGATGCAACGGTCAAAAATCCGATAGGATTTATGTTTAGTAATTTTCTTACAGATCAAATTATTGTTGAAGAATACAAGGGTAATAAATTTATTTATTTGAATACAGATGATGATAATAACGAAAGCGATTATTATTGTACGGTTGAGTATAAAAAAGCATTGACAGATAGTGCCGAACAATAAGTTCAAAAAATAAAAACTGACAACTATGGTTTAAGTATATTTGTAAAATTTTTATTTATGATATAATCAGGTATAAACAGAATATTAAATACAAAATCGGAAAGGCGTATTATGAAAAAGAAAACATTTTTTACTATGGTTTTAATATTGGCATTATGTATAATAAGCTCTTGTTATGCTGATGTTTTAAATGCCGATAAAGTTTTATTTAAAATATTTTATGAGGGCTCGGATTTTTTGCCCGAAAATACAATTGCGCTTATAAACGGCAAAACATATATGGCACTTAGCGATCTTTCAAATCTTTTTGGATTTAAAGCTGAATGGAATGCAGAGGATAAGTCTATAAACATAAAAAAGTTCTACGCTGATGACGGCGAGTATTCGGAAGAAGAGATGCTTTATCCCTTTGAAGAAAACGGGCTATGGGGATATAAAGATAAAAGCGGCGAAACTATCGTGTACCCACAGTATTGTAATGCTGAAGACTTTAGTAATGGTTTGGGACTTGTGAGATCAAGCAGCGGACAAGACGGCAATTTTGGCTTTATAAACAATAAAGGTGAGGAAGTTATTCCTTGCATTTATCCCTATGCAGAAAGCTTTAAAGAAGGATTTGCCGCCGTTAATCTATCTAACAGAACGGATATATTTGTATGGAAATATATAGACAGAAAAGGTAACTATGCTTCCGAACTGTCATTTGATGAGCGTGCGGAAAATTTTGAAAATGGTTATGCTGTTGTAAAAGATAATGGAAAATGGGGTTTGATAGACAGAAACTTCAATTTTGTAGAACCTTGTATTTATGATACCCGTGATCAAATCATTATACCCAAAAGCTGAATTGGCTTAAGTATTAGCCGTGTGTTAGATTGAAGGGATAATTTGATGAACGACGGCGACAGGCTCACAACGGTGTCTTATTCCGCAGAGAGCGGAAATGCAAACGGTACAAAGGCATCCACATATGACAGAAACTATTTTAAATTTCTTATGTAAAATAAGTTTTGGTTTTTCAAAAATAAAAAAGGCAGAACATTTTGCTCTGCCTTTTTGTTATGATCTTATTTGAGTAGTTCCTCATATTTAGCATAGTCATCTTTAGGAACATTCAAAGCTTCCAAAGCCTTGTCTAATGACATTCCTAAATTTTTCATAATACTCTTGATGTTTTCCAATAAAGTATTTTCTGAACCTTGTGCTATGCCTTGTACTAAACCTTTTTCAATACCCTTTTCCACGCCTCTGTCATATACACCTAAGCTGTAATCACACATTTCATACACCTCCGTCTGCATTTCTGCACTCATCTTTATGTCATATTCACTTTCAAGCACTTGTTTCTTGGTATCAAGGCGCGTGTTTTTGGATAAGTGTAAAAAAGGCAGAACATTATGCTCTGCCTTTGATATAGCTTTATTTGAGCAATTCCTCATACTTTGCATAATCGGACTTGGGAACCTTCAGAAGTTCAAGCGCCTTTTCCAAAGGCATGCTCAAGCCTTCCATAATATTTTTGATATTCTCCAACAAAGTATTTTCTGAACCTTGTGCTATGCCTTGTACTAAACCTTTTTCAATTCCTTTTTCAACACCTCTATCATATACACCTAAGCTGTAATCACACATTTCATACACCTCCGTCTGCATTTCTTCACTCATTTTTATATCATATTCACTTTCAAGCACCTGTTTTTTGGTGTTAAGGCTCACATCCTCCGAAAACAGCACATCGAGCATCTTAATAAGCCCGGAGTAGTTACCGTCCTTTTCTCTGCCGAGGCAGAGAAGCACGACCTCGTCCGTGTCATAATATCCTCTGAGGTTAGGCGCGTTGCCCACCAAATTTGTTTCGGTAAGATGGATTCTTTTGATCGTATTTCTCATTTCGACATAGGGATTTGTAAGCACCCATATGGAAATTACTTTTTTAATTTTTTCATACTCGCCGTTTACAAACTCTCTGCCGTACTGATGCGACAGCATACGCGCGCAGTAATATCTTGCCCGCCTCAGAAGATTGTGCAGTGATTTGATCCTGCTCTGTGCCTCTATATTAATTATAAGCTTTACCTGTTCATTTGATACGGGTATACAGACATCAAATAAAATATCGTATCTTGCCGTGCCCTCGTCTATGGAGCTGTCTTCCGTGTTTTTACCGTCAATTACGATACCTTCATTTTGGTGAACAGCTTCTTCGGATACAAGAGGCTTGCCCTCTATGTATTTTTCGGCTATCTCATTTGCGTCAAAATCCTTGAACTCGGCAAGACAGCCCTTTAATATATGCGCAAGTATTATCTTAAATGATAACACCTTCTTGCAGGCTTCGTCAAGCTTGGGATTTCTGTAAGCTGTATCTATTGTTCTTGAAACAGGCGTGTTGCTTTCCATGACCCATTGCTCCTCCTCTTTGTTTCTAATTATATTTTATTATAACGGCGGTAAAAAGTCAAGTAAAACGCTTTGTCTGCTTATTACATCAGATTTACATAAAAACCGCAACAAAAAAATGCCCAGAGACGGAATTGAACCGCCGACACGAGGATTTTCAGTCCTCTGCTCTACCAACTGAGCTATCTGGGCATGGTGCTGTGAAAGGTATAAAACCAATCAACAAATGATATATTACCACAAAAAAAGAAGTTTGTCAATATTTTTTTTGATAAACCGTTCAAAAAAAAGCTCCTCAAAAAGCCAGAAAGGGTAGGTGGGTGAGAGCTTTAAGAAGAGCTATACACGGCTGTCCTAAAAAAACAGCCACCCTTAATATAACACATTTTGACCTTTAAGTAAATGAATAAACTGTAAATTAATATTAAGAAAAATATATTAAAAAGTCCACAAACATAGAATTTATGGACTTTTTATTAACAATATAAACCTTGTAAAGACTTTTCAAAATTGTAAACAAATGCCATTCAGCCCGCCCTTTCAATAAAGCTGAAAACGCCCCTCCAGTATCTTTCTCCGTCCACCAGCGCGGACACGCCGTGTCCAGCTCCCCTTATTATCATGAGCGCCTTTTTGCACCTTGCTTTTTTGTAGAGCCTGTATGCCGTCTTGGCCGGTACAAGTCTGTCGTTTTCGCCGTGTATGAAAAGCGTGGGTATTTTTATGCGCTTCACTCTGTCTATAGGTGAGGCAAGCCTCAGGTCGTAGCCTGCTCTTTTAATACAGAGCATATTCAGTATATTTACAAGGGGAAAGGGCGGTAAGCCGAGATTGTGCATAAGCTCATAGCCTATTATGCCGTCGGCGCTTTCAAAACTGCAATCGCTTATAACAGCCCTCACATTTTCGGGCAGTCTTTCTGACGCCGCCATAAGCACGGATGCCGCGCCCATGCTCACGCCGTAGAGATATATTTTTGCGTTTTTGTTTCCCCTTATTATAAGCCTAATGATGTTTATTATGTCCCGGCAGTCCGTAAACCCCATGCCTATATATTTTCCTCCGCTCCTGCCGTGGCAGCGAAGGTCGGGCGCAACTACATTCAAGCCCCTGTCATAGAATTTTTTTGACGCATGGGCAAGAGCAGAGCCATCGCAGCCATACCCGTGAACAACCACAGCCCATTTGTCAGAAACCTCCTGCTGAATACATATCTTACAATATATAGGGGCGTCATCATAACCCTTAACATAACAGGCAGTATTTCTGCCGTTTTGCTCCCATTGTTTTCTTTTTTCTTTTTCATTTTTGTTGTCCTCCTCCATTATTTTCTGCTCTTTTGAAAGGTCTGTCAGCCCTGCCAGCTTCAGCTTGTCGCCTGCGCCGAGTATGGTCTCAAACACGGCTCCCATTTCACTTGCAAATTCCGCAAGCCCCAGCGAAAGCCCTGCCGTAAGCAAAAGCTTATTCCTTGTTTTCATCTTTGTGTTCTCCGTTGAAGTCTATGAAGCTTTCGCCTATGGAATCCGTTACGCCCTCCGAAAGATGCGCCAGGTCTCCGTCGTTATACATAAGTCCTATCAGAAAATCCTTCTGCTTTTTATCCAAGTCAAGCACCTCCTTAAAGCTATTTTGTTCAATTGTTTTGATAATAATACTTTATTTTCCGCTTTAAATATGTTAAAATTATACATACACAAAAATTGTCGGGAGGCAAGTCTATGCTCGCAAAGGTAAGAGAGACCGTTGAAAAATATAATATGCTCACAAAGGGTGACAGCGTGGCAGCCGGTGTTTCGGGCGGAGCGGACTCCGTGTGCCTTGCCGATGTGCTGAACCGTCTTAAGGACGAATACGAGCTGGACATTACGCTTGTGCATGTCAATCACAACATAAGGGGCGATGAAGCCAAGCACGATGAAAACTTCGTAAGAGAGCTTGCCCAAAAATATGGCAACAAAATAAGAGTTTTCAGCTATCCCGTTGAAAGCATAGCCAAGGATGAGGGAATAACGGTCGAGGAGGCGGGCAGAAGGCTCCGCTATGAGGCGTTCGGCATTGCCGCAGGCAAGGACGGCAAAATAGCCGTTGCTCACAACACCAACGACAACTGCGAAACCATGCTCATGCGCTTTTTCAGAGGTACGGGCATAAAGGGCTTAAGAGGCATAGCCCCCGTGAGGGATAATATCATAAGACCGCTTCTATATGTTTCGAGGGATGAAATAGAAGCCTATTGTAAAGAAAACGGCTTGAGCTGGTGTACGGACTGCACCAACAGCGTTGAGCAGTACACAAGGAATAAGATACGCCTTTCCGTCATACCGCTTGTGCAGAGGGAATTTAACGAAAATATAGTCAATACGCTTATGAGGACCTCTCGGCTCATGTCGGAGGAGGACGACTATATTGAAAGACAGGCGCTTAAGGCCTATAAGGAGTGCGAAACGGAGCCACACAGGATACTTGCGGACAAGCTTCTCAGCTTTGACAGAGTGCTCCAAAAGCGCATAGTTCGCATTGGCTTTAGGGATTTTTCGCCCGACCTGCACGATATTTCATTCAGCCATGTTGAAAATGTGCTCTCCCTTGCGGAGGGCGCAAGCGGAAAATCTGCAGAGCTCCCACATGGTCTGAGAGCCGTGAGAGAGCACGGCACAATCCTTTTCTGCAGGGCGGAGGAAGAAGAAGCCGAGCCCGACATATTGCTTGAAAGGGATAAAAAATACAGCCTTAAAAACATAAGCGTAATGCTTTCGGAGCAGAAAAATGCAGAAAAATGCAAAAATATGTATACTGTAAGTCTGGATTGTGATAAAATGGAAGGAGAGCCCGTTTTAAGATGCAGGCGCGAGGGGGATAAAATAAGGCTGTCCTTTGGCACAAAGAGCCTTAAAAAGCTCTTTATAGACGACAAAATACCCCTGAGCAAAAGAAATGCCATACCGCTTATAGCCTATGGCAGCGATGTGGTATGGATAAGCGGTGTCAAGACATCGGCATATTACAGAGCGGGCGAAAACAGCAGAATACTTTATTTATATGTATGGGAGGACAATAAAAATGACTGAAAGAGTTACAACGCTCATTTCCGAAAAGGAGCTTAAAGAAAGAGTAACGAGCATAGCCGCCGAGATAACAAAGAGCTACAACGGCGAGGAGGTCAAGACTATATGCGTTTTAAAGGGCGCGGTAATGTTTATGGTGGATCTTGTCAAGTATCTGGAGCTCCCCGTCAAGTTTGACTTCATGGATGTTTCAAGCTACGGCAACGACATATCCTCAAGCGGTAACATAAAGATATTGAAGGATCTTGACGACCCCATAGAGGGAGAAAACATACTCATAGTCGAGGACATAATTGACAGCGGAAGGACGCTTTATTATCTCATAGAATATTTAAAGAGCAAAAATCCCAAGTCAATAAAGCTCTGCACGCTTTTCAACAAGCCCGACAGGCGCGAGTTTGATGTGGAAGTGGACTGGATAGGCTTTGAGATACCCGATGAATTTATAGTGGGCTACGGTCTTGACTATGCCCAGCGCTACAGGAACCTTCCCTACATAGGCATACTTCACTTTGACGAGGACTGATATAGGGCTTCACAGCCCTATAATCTTAAGTCCTCTTTTTTTATACAGCCTATTTGGAATATAAGAAAAACATATATAAAAAATGCCGCCGTCACCGTGCATATCATGTTGTATCTGAATTCGGTATTCTGCCATATGTGCCTTGAACACATTTTTGACACCATGCAGGCCGCCGTGGCGGCTATTGCAGGCTTTATGTACTGCGAAGCCAGGGGAAGCCTTATATTGAGTATACGGCTCACACGGTAAAGTGTCATAAATGTTATCATTATACTGCTCAATATCCACACATACAAAAAAGCGTTTATGCCGTAGATAGGCATGAGAAAAACTATGCCTGCTATGTTTATAAGCGATGAAAAAACACCCGTTTTGAATATAAAGAGCTGTTCGCCCAGCCCGTTGAGCACTGCCGAGAGAGTCACCTGAGTATACATGAAGGGACACATTACAGCAAGCATCCTAAGCATACTGCCTATCTGCCTTTGTGAGTATATAAGTATTCCCAGCTCGTTGGGATAGGCTATGAATATTGCCGTTGTAAATACGCTTATTATGGCGGTTATTGTGAGGGACTGATGTATTGTGCTCTTTATGCGCAGTCTGTTTTTGAGCGCATAGCTTTCGGATATTGCAGGCATTGTCGCCGTTGCAAGAGCCGTCAGGAGCGATGAGGGGAAGGTCATAAGGGGCATCGCCATTCCCGTCAGCCTTCCCAGCAGGCTTATTGCCTCCGATTCCGACATACCGAAGCGTATCAGCTGTCTTGGTATGAGCAGATTTTCAGCCGTTGAAAACAAGGACCCCGTCATACGGTTAAGCGTGAGAGGCACAGCCATTGCGCTTATCATTATTACAGCTTTTCCTACAGAGAGCGTGTGACTGTAGTGCCTGTGCCTTGTTATGTGGTATATCAGCACATAAATGAAGGATATTATCTCTCCTGCCGCCATGCCCCACACGGCTACTCCGCAGGCATATTCCAGGCCGCGCGGTATGAGCGTTGAGGCGAGCATATATATCACAGCCATTCTCACGCACTGCTCCAGCACCTGACTTACGGCGGATATTGTTGTGTTCTGCAGTCCCAGATAGTAACCGCGCATTACGGAGCCTGCCGCCATGAAGGGAAAGCACAGGCTTATTATACGCAGTGAAAGGGCAGTCTTGGGATTTTTTATTATGTATTCGGCTATTTCCTCGGAGAAAAAATACATCGCAAGGCTGAAGCAGAGAGCTATGCCCGCGGCTGCGGCAACGGAGAAGTGCAGAAGCCTCTTTGCGTTTCCTATACTGCCCTTTGCCTTTTCCTGCGCTGTAAGCTTTGACATTGTGGTGGAAAGCCCCGAGGAGGACACGGACCACACAAGCATATATATAGGCGTTATAAGCTGAAAAAGTCCCATGCCCTCCGCGCCTATTGTCTTTGCCATGTATATTCTGTAAAAGAAGCCCATGAGCCTTGTTATTATGTTTGCCGCGGTCAGTATCACCGCGCCCTTTATTATGGTCTGTCTGTACATAAATTATCACCGCGCAAAAAATGAGCTTAAAATATTTTATGAAAAAGTGTGTAAATTATGAGGGATTTGTGTTAATATAAGGTATAGGTCAAGGGAGGTGACAATGTTGTTTGATATAAAGGAAGAGCTTAAAAAGCTCCCGGCATCGCCCGGAGTTTATATTATGCGCGATGAAACGGACGAAATAATTTATGTGGGCAAGGCCAAGGTACTTAAAAACAGAGTGAGGCAGTATTTTCAGAATTCCGCCTCGCATTCCGTGAAGGTAAGGACTATGGTCAGCCATATTTACCGCTTTGAATATATTGTCACAAACAGCGAGCTGGAGGCGCTTATACTTGAAAACACGCTTATCAAACAGCATTCGCCCAAGTATAACATTCTCCTCAAGGACGACAAGACCTATCCCTATATAAAGGTGACACTTAACGAGATGTTTCCGCGCGTCATAATGACAAGACAGCACCTAAAGGACAAGGCAAGGTATTTCGGACCATTTACGAGCGGACTGACGGTAAAGGAAAATATAGAGCTCATACACAGGATATGGGAGATAAGGCGCTGTACAAAGGTATTTCCGCGCGATATAAACAAGGAAAGACCCTGCCTTAACTATCACATAGGCAGGTGCAAGGCTCCCTGCAACGCCCTTATAGACGAGAAGGAATATAACAGGATGATAGACGGCGTTCTGGACTTTCTGAGCGGAAAGACAGACGAGCTGACAGCAGAACTGCAGTCAAAGATGCAGCAGGCTTCGGACAATCTGGAGTTTGAAAGGGCGGCGGAGTACAGGGACACCATAAACAATGTCAGGGCGCTCAATGAAAAGCAGATAATAGAGAGCATGCACACAAACGAAAGAGATGTCATAGGCTTTGCGCGCAATGAAAAGGGCGACTGCGTTGTGCAGATATTCTTCATAAGGGGAGGAAAGATAACAGGCAGAGAGCATTTTATGCCCGAAAACTGCGGTGACACCCCCGACAGCCTCATGCTTTCGGAGTTTATACAGCTTTTCTACAGCGGTACGCCTTATATACCAAAGGAAATTATACTTCAATGCGACATAGAGGATTTTGAGCTTGTGTCTGGCTGGCTGAGCGAGAGCAAGGGGCAGAGAGTTAATATACTTGTGCCCCGGAAGGGCGAAAGAAAAAGGCTTGTGGATATGGCAAGGAATAACGCGCAGATAGTACTTGATAAATTCGGAGCCAATATTCTGCGCGAGCAGAAGCGAACGACCGGAGCGCTCGAAGAAATACAGAGGGCGCTTGAAACCGACATTGAGCTTGAAAGAATAGAGAGCTACGACATTTCAAATACTCAGGGCTTTCAGTCCGTTGCCTCCATGGTGGTCTTTGAAAACGGTATGCCCAAGCGCAGTGATTACAGAAAATTCAGGATAAAAAGCGTTATGGGTGCGGACGACTATGCGAGCATGGCTGAGGTCATTTCAAGGCGCTTCACCCGTTATCTCAACGAAACTACGGATCCCGAGGTCAAAAAAGCAGGCTTTGACCGCCTGCCCTCAATGATATTCCTTGACGGAGGAAAGGGACAGATCTCTGCCGTAAAGGCGGTGCTTGACGATATGGGCATCAATGTGCCCGTCTGCGGTATGGTAAAGGATGACCGCCACAGAACAAGGGCGCTTTTGTATAAGGGCAGGGAAAGGGAGCTTGACCCTCACAGCGAGGGCTTTAAGCTGCTCACAAGGATACAGGACGAGGTCCACCGCTTCGCCATAGACTATCACAGACAGCTCCGCTCACAGAAGCAAATACACAGCATACTGGAGGATATAAGGGGCATAGGCGATGTCAGGAGAAAGGCGCTCATGGCGCACTTCGGCGATATATCCGCCATACGCTCCGCGGATGTGGAGGAGCTGAAGGCAGTTGACGGCATGGACATACGCTCCGCAGAGGCGGTATATAATTTCTTCAGAGGCAAAAAAGATTAAAAGCAGAGGGGATCCTCTGCTTTTTGCCGGTAAGCTGTATTTTGCGATCGGTATTTTAGTTAAGCTAAAAGCCGATACCCTTGCCTGTAGGGGAGACCTTAGGTCTCCCGCGGGCGACACACAGGTCGCCCCTACTGTTATGTTATCTAATCACTCGCAGGGGCGAGCATTGTTCGCCCGCAAAAATTTCAAAAAAAATTTGATTTATGTATTCACATCACATTATCCGACAGCACAAGCACCGGCTTTTTATCCGTAAGCTGTTTATATGTGCGTGTGATGACCACAAGCGATATAAACGCTGTCAATATATCCGATACGGGCATGGAATAAAGCACTCCGTCAAGTCCGAAAAATACGGGGAGGAGCAGGGCAAAGCCCACGCCGAAAACTATCTCTCTCGCCATTGAAAGCATTGTGGATGCCGCCGCCTTTCCCATAGCCTGAAGGAAAATAAACGATGCCTTGTTGACGCAGGCAAAAACTATCATGCAAAGATATATACGGAAGGCTCTGACGGCAAATTCCGTGTAGTATATGCTTTCGTTTGCCGCACCGAATACGGCTATAAGTCTGTGAGGGAAAAGCTCAACTGCCATGAATGCCAAGGCTCCCACGCATGCCTCCGATATGAGCAGAAGAGTGAAGAGCCTTTTGACACGCTCCTTCAGTCCTGCGCCCATGTTGAAGCCTATTATGGGTATACAGCCTGCCGCCATTCCCACAACTATAGAAATAACTATCTGAAAGAATTTCATAACTATCCCGACAACAGCCATGGGTATCTGTGCATACTGCTCTGTTGAAAAAATGCTGTCCATAGCGCCGTATTTTCTTATCATGTTGTTTATGGCTGCCATTGCCGCAACAAGCGATATCTGTGACAAAAAACTGCATATGCCGAGCTTGAGCGTCATTCCCGATACAGACGGCTTTAAAACAAAGCACTTTTTTGAAAGGCGTACCGTTTTTGTATGGCACAGATACCAAAGAGCAAGTATTGCGGCTGCAATCTGACCTATCACCGTGGCGACTGCCGCGCCCGTCATTCCCCACTTGAATACAAATATAAAAATAGGATCGAGTATAATGTTTATCACCGCACCGCAAAGCGTTGAAAGCATGGCAAAGCCGGGGCTTCCGTCCGCTCTTATTATGGGATTCATTGCCTGACCGAACATATAAAAGGGTATACCCAAGGATATCCAGAAGAAATATTCCTTTGAATTTGCGAATGTTTCGCTGTTTACCGTTCCGCCGAAAATGGTTATTATACTGTCGCTGAAAATAAGGTAAACGGCTGTCAGAAAAAGACTTGAAGCTATTGTCATTATTATTGAGCCTCCCATGCTTCTGCCTGCATCGTCCGCTCTTCCGCTTCCGAGGCTAAGGCTCACGAAGGCACAGCAGCCGTCGCCTATCATAACGGCTATGGCAAGAGCTATGACCGTAAGCGGAAAAACGACAGTGTTTGCGGCATTTCCGTATGAGCCCAGATAGTCTGCATTTGCTATGAATATCTGGTCCACAATGTTGTACAATGCGCCCACAAGCAGAGAAATTATGCAGGGTACGGCATATTTTCCCATAAGTACGCTTATTTTTTCCTCTCCAAGATAAAGTTGATTTTTTTGTTCCATTTTTATTTACCTCCCATAAAACAAAAAAATGCGTATGTCCGTTTATCCGGACTTACGCATTTTCTGCTGCTCGATGTAATTATTATAGCATATCGAGTGTTTTAAATCAAAGGCAGTTTTTCACAAATAAAATTAAAAAACATTCTTTTTTATGGGCATTTTTCAGTTGTTCAATATCTCATTCAGCGGTTCTATAAGCGGTTCGTAGTATTCCGCAACTATGTCGCTCACACCTGCATCCTCGGCTGCCGATGAAAGCGCCGTGTCTATCTCCTTGAGCCTTGAAAATATACTCACAAGCTCGTCATAGCTCTTGCTTTCCGCTGTTTCAGTTATCTCCTCAAGCTCTCTTTTAAGGCTTTCATAGTCCTCGTTTTTGTATTCAACGGCGTCTATTATCCTTGTGGTGCCCATGAGAACATTTGCATATGACATCACATTGCTTGCCATGCCCGTTGCTGAGGTGTCGAGCTTATCCTGCTCCTCAGCCTCGCCCGTGTCGTTGTCGGACATAAGCTTTGAATTTATGGTGACCGTCTTCGTCTGCGCATCCCAGTCCACGCTGTAGCCGAAGCACTCCGAGAGCACGCGAAGCGGTATCA
>CANROO010000050.1 GCA_947632235.1 uncultured Clostridia bacterium | reverse complement strand
GAACTGGAAGGCAAAGTTCGGAATAGAGGATATGTGCAGGGATAGCTGGAACTGGCAGAAGAAAAATCCGGAGGGGTTTGATAATTAGCAAACGTAAGGAGAAAAAATCATGGAAATGAAAACTACTATGCAGGGCAGTCTTATTACAACATTCAGATGTAATGCAAAATGCAATATGTGTAACATATGGCAATGTCCTACTAAGCCTGATGAGGAAATAGATGTTGAGTATTACAAAAAACTGCCTGATGGATTGAGAATAAATATTACAGGCGGTGAAGCAACACTTAGGAAAGATATTGATGAGATATTTGAAGTATTATATCCAAAGGCTGCTTTACTTGAACTTAGCACAAACGGATACAACACAGAGAAAATAGTAGAACTTGCCAACAAGTATCCAAACATTCTCATACGAGTAAGTGTAGAGGGGCTTCCGAAGCTCAATGATGAAAAAAGAGGTATTAAAAACGGCTTTGACCATGCTTTAAGGACAATGCTTGAACTTAAAAAGACAAAGTGCAAAAACATAGGTTTTTCTGTTGTCATCTCTCCGGATAACTATAAAGACCTTGTTCCGCTGTATGAACTCTGTGCTGCATTAGGCGTTGAATTGGGAAATTCAGTTGTGCATAATTCATGGTATTTCCATAAGACCGATAATCAGATAACAAGCCAAGAAGCCTTGGAGGAGCATGAAAAGTTCGTAAAGGCTCTTCTCACTTCAAAAAGGCATGGACTTAAGAATAAACTCAAGGACTACGGCAGAGCTTATTTTAATAAAAGTATACACAGGCGCTTGCGTGGTGATGATTATGGTTACAGACCGCCTTGCGGTGCATTAAAGGATTTCTTTTTCATAGATCCGTGGGGTAATGTATCTCCTTGTAACGGTTCAGAGGAAGAATGGATAATCGGAAATATCAAAGACGACACATTTGAAAATATAATAAATTCCGAAAAAGCTAAGGAGGCAGCTAAAAAAGTTGCTGAATGTAAGAGAAATTGCGCTTTCATAGTTACTGAACGACATGATATGGTCAGAAAACCATGGAAGCCTATCATATGGATATTAAAAAACAAATTCAGAATAAGAAAAGGTAAAAGTATTTGCTGGTAGGAAAGTGATAAGAATGAATGTTTCCGTTATTGGTACAAGAGGATTTCCCTTAATTGAAGGAGGAGTAGAAAAAC
Organism: uncultured Clostridia bacterium; assembly: GCA_947632235.1. Classification (GTDB taxonomy): domain Bacteria; phylum Bacillota; class Clostridia; order Lachnospirales; family CAG-274; genus Gallispira. Next base: position 14,375 of record CANROO010000050.1, on the reverse strand, counting down.
ATTGCGAGGCTTTGTATCCCCTGCTCCGAAATGATATTGAAATAACGGTTTATAGGAGAAAACCATATGTCAACAATGGGTATAAATACGATAATATAAAATTTATCGATTTGCCGTCTACCCAAATAAAGGGATTTGAAACGGTATTCCATTCATTGTTAGCAACACTGCATGCTCTGATAAACAAGCCGGATGTTGTTCACTATCACAATATAGGACCGGCAATGTTTTCTCCGTTGCTTAAAATACGCAGGATACCTGTTGTACTAACATATCATAGTCCCAATTATGAACATAAAAAATGGGGATTTTTCGCAAAAACACTGCTCAAAACAAGTGAAAAAATAGCAATAAATTTTTCAGACAAAATTATTTTTGTCAATAAATTTCAGATGCAGAAATACTCCGCAGAAATTCAGAAAAAATCGGTATATATACCTAATGGTATCAAAGAACCTGTTTTTTCTGAAAATCACAACTATTTAGACGATATAGGTGTAAAACGTGGCAAGTATGTGTTGAGCGTTGGAAGAATAACTCCCGAAAAGGGATTTGACATTCTTATAAAAGCTTTCAGAAAATCTGCTCCTAAAGGATACAAATTAGTTATTGCAGGTGGAGTAGAATTTGAAAACGGATATATGAAAGAGCTTAAGGAATTAAGTAAGGATATACCTGTGATTTTTACAGGTTATGTACATGGGGATGACTTGGCACAGTTGTATACGAATGCAGCCCTTTATGTACTTGCTTCCCGCAATGAAGGTTTCCCCCTTGTGCTTTTAGAGGCTATGAGTTATGGACTGGATGTAATCGTAAGCGATATACCTGCATCACATCTTATCAGACTTGAAAGTGAAGATTATTTTCCTTGCGGAGAAGAAGACTGCCTTTCTGAGAAACTCACCGATAAGTTGAAAGATCCGCATATGAGATCGTACGACTTAAGGGCATATCGTTGGGATAAGGCTGCATTGGATGTTGCCGATATTTGCGATCATGCAATGTCATTTGAATCCGGTAGATTGTATAGGAGACAACTATATGAAAATTTTAATGATAAATAAATTCCTGTATCCAAATGGCGGAAGCGAAACTTATGTATTTAAATTGGGAGATCATCTTAAGTCTCAGGGACATGAGGTGCAGTATTTCGGTATGGAACACGAGGGAAGATGTGTGGGCAATAATGTAGATGCCTACACAAAAGATATGGATTTTCACAACGGAAGTATATTCTCAAAGATTACATATCCCATAAAAACAATATATTCATCTGAGGCAAGAAAAAAGATACGAAAGGTTCTGGAAGATTTCAAGCCTGATGTATGTCATCTCAATAATTTTAATTATCAGCTTACCCCGTCAATAATACTTGAAATAGTAAAGTGGAGAAAGAAAACAGACAGAAATTGCAAAATCATATATACTGCCCATGATTATCAGCTTGTTTGCCCCGATCATATGCTTTACAACCCTAACACAAATAAAACCTGCGAAGATTGTATTAAAAAAGGTTTTTTTAAATGCACTAAAAACAAATGTATCCACGGGAGCAAAATAAAAAGTCTTATAGGCACTGTCGAAGCATACTTTTGGAAAGCAAAAGGTGTATATAAATATATTGACAAAATAATATGCTGTTCTGAGTTTATGAAGAGTAAGCTGGATACCGATCCATTACTTGCAGATAAAACAATTGCTATCCATAATTTTATTGAAAATGTAAAACAAAAAGAAAGCTCAAAAGGCGATTATGTCATTTATTTTGGCAGATTTTCAGAAGAAAAAGGAATTAAAACACTTTTAGATGTATGCAAAGGGTTGCCTCAAATTCAATTTATATTTGCAGGCAGCGGACCGTTGGAAAGTGAAATAAATAATATTGAGAATATAAAGAATGTTGGCTTTAAAAAAGATGCTGAACTTGAAAAGCTGATAAGAGAAGCAAAATTCAGCATATGTCCGTCCGAGTGGTATGAAAACTGTCCTTTTTCCGTTATGGAAAGTCAGATGTACGGTACGCCTGTACTTGGTGCTGATATAGGCGGCATACCTGAGCTGATTCAGGTAGGGAAGACAGGAGAGCTTTTTGAAAGCGGCAATACAGCCTATCTGCAAGACAAGATAGAAAAGATGTGGAATAATATTTCAGATTATGATTGCAAGAATATTGACTTTGATAGTGTTGAAAGGTATGCGGAGAAGTTGGTGAATGTATATATAGCTAATAAATAAAAATGAATAATATGTCAAATAGAAAATATTAATAGTGTATCAATTGTAATGTTTTGTACAGACAATAAAATATAACGGAAGAAAAAAATTAAACACCGCAAAAAAATATATTAAAATCATATAAACTTAGATTTGAAGTAGGTGAAAAATCTTGAGGGTAGCTGTGATAACAAGACATGCTATAACAAATTACGGTTCTTTGCTGCAAGCTATTGCAACCCAACAAGCTATTGAATCAATTGGACATATTTGCGAAATTATTGATTATAAAAGAAAAGATGAAAATTATCTGAGACAAGAATCAACACTTTTAAAAAATAAATCTGATTGGAACAATAATGTAATTAAAAAAATTTTTTACATGTCATTAAGATGGCCGGAGAGCGTTATTGCCGGCAGATTTTTTGAAAAACTAAGGCTAAAATATTTGAAAATGACCAAAAGCTATGTCTGTGAAAATGACTTAAAAAATGATAAGCCACATGCTGATGTCTTTATGACAGGAAGTGATCAGGTTTGGGGGCCTGTAACTAATGGAACTTTTGACCCAAATTATTGCCTTTCTTTTACAGAAAATGGTGATAAATTGATTTCATACGCATCAAGCTTTGGCAGAATTGAGTTCAATGACAATATAAAAGAATATTACAATAATTGGCTTTCAAGATACAAATATATATCTGTAAGAGAAAACAGTGCAAAAGAATTTTTAAATAAAATTGGCATAACTGCACAACAAGTTATTGATCCTACGCTATTATTCGATAAAAAGTATTGGAAAAAATTTATGTCTCCGATTCCTCAAAAAAAATATATATTGGTATATCAACTTCATAAGAATAAAGATATGGGAGAATATGCAAAAAAAGTTTCTGATAGAATGAATTTGCCGCTTATCCGTATTTCTCCATATTTTCACCAGTTCACTCAGCCCGGAAGACTTGTATATTTACCAGGATTGGGAGAATTCTTATCTTACATAAACGAAGCTGAATGTTTAATTACCGATTCATTCCATGGCACGGCCTTTGCGGTGAATTTCAATAAAAATTTTGTAAATGTAATTACTGACAATGAAACAGCAACGAGAAATATCAGTATTTTAAATCTAACACATCTTTCAAATAGGATAGTTAAAAATAAAAACGACATTGATTTGGCATTAAAAAAGATAGATTTTTCATATGCTAACAAGGTATTAAAGACCGAAAGAAAAAACTCGCTGAATACACTAAAGAATATGATTGAAAATTAAAATGATCGGGTTGATATGATGAGCACAGTATGTAAATTAAATGAATGCACAGGGTGTATGTTATGTGTAGATATTTGCCCTCACAATGCCATAAAAATACAGGATAGTCTGGATACATATAATGCTGTTATCGATAAAAATAAATGTACAAATTGCAGAATTTGTATTGACAAGTGTCAAAAGAACAGCTCCTCAGAGTTTATCAGACCTATAAAATGGTATCAAGGTTGGATAAAACTTGATACTATGCGAAAAGACAGTTCATCAGGCGGAGCTGCCAAGGCAATAGCTCAATCATTTATTGCAGATAATGGAGTTGTTTATAGCTGTACATTTAAAAATGGTAATTTTCTGTTTGAATCGATTGATACATGTAATGAACTCAATAAATTTTCAGGTTCCAAATATGTTAAGAGTAATCCTCTGAATGTCTATAAAAGAATTAAAAACGATCTTATGGACGGCAGAAATGTTTTGTTTATTGGACTGCCTTGCCAAGCGGCCGCTTTAAAAAAATACATTCCTTCAAAATTTAACTCTAACTTAAGTATTGTTGACCTAATATGTCATGGCACACCATCCCCTCGTTTATTGGAAATATTTCTTAATCAATATAACTTGAGTTTAAATAATATTGATAATATTTCCTTTAGAAATAAAGGAAAATTTCATATATCATGTAATGGAAAAGAAATAATTACAAAAGGCGTAACAGACAGATATTCTATAGCCTTTTTAAATTCCTTGATATATACAGAAAGCTGTTATCACTGTGATTATGCAAAATTTGAAAGAGTTTCTGACATAACACTAGGCGATTCGTGGGGAAGTTCGCTTTCCTGTAATGAAAAAGAAAAGGGAATTTCTTTAATTTTATTGCAGACTAAAAAGGGGATTGAATTAGTAAAAAATTCGCAGCTTCATTTAGAACCCGTAGATATTGAAAATGCAATAAACAATAACGGTCAATTAAGGTCTCCGTCTGTAATGCCTGTTAAGAGAAAAAGATTTTTTATAAATGTCAGAAACGGAAAAACATTTAATAAATCTGTATTTGTGTGTTTGCCAAAGCAATGCCTGCGCCAAAATATAAAAGAATTACTGATAAAAACAGGCATTTTGAATTTAGCGGGAAAATAGTTTATTGGAGATGAGCTGTATTGAGGGATAAAAAATCAGAAAAAAAATATAGAGAAAATATACAGGAAAATATACAAATATTATTTATATCATTGGGAATATTTGTTATACCATTGTTTGATTTGTTCAGTAAAACAATACCGGCCGGTTTTGGTTATGTTGATGATTTTTTTGCACTGGTATGTCTGAGCTTGCTTTCCTACAGAATCATGTATTTGCAAAGAATAAATAAGTATTTACTTATGATTATTGTTTTGATAGCAATTGGATTGATAGGAAATATTGTATTTGGAATACAGAAAAATACATATGTTGTGTTGGCAGATGCTTTTCTATTTGCAAAGCCGTATATTATATTTTTTTATATATACCTATGCGTAAAAAGATATAATGCTGTAAAAATCTATAAAAATCTAACATTTTTTTCGAAAGCAATGCTTAATGTCATGTTTTTTTTAGCCATAACTTCTAAAATTTTTTTGTTGGCAAATTTTGCGGATCTCGGAATGTACCTTGATAATAATGCTTTCCATTTGTATTCGGGTTTTGGAGGAGTAGTCGCAAATTGGACAATGTTTTTTCTTTCAATCATATATAGTTCTAAAAAGAATAATAGATTTTTTTATTATCTTATAAGTCTTGTAATAATTATTCATACTATATCAGGTCTTGCAATGTTATCTATGGTTTTGTTAGGTTTGATATATTTAATTATTGAAAAACGAAGATATTTTAAATGGTATTATCTACTCATAATCGTGCCAATATGTATATGGGTAGGAAGAAAAGAAATAATTAATTATCTTTTAAATAGCAATGCACCCAGACACATATTGTTTTATTATTCATTTGTAACAGCAAATACGTTTTTTCCGATTGGTTCCGGCTTTGCAACATATGGTTCAACTATGGCTGCGCAAAAATATTCGCAATTATATATAAGGTATGGATTTAACTATATACATGGAATGACTCAAGAACATACAAGTTTTCTTTTAGATAGCTACTACCCATTAATTATTGGACAGATGGGATACATAGGAATAGCAATATTTTTTATGTTTATTTACTTAATTTATTCAAAATTTATTACTAAAATAAAGGATATAAATATATTTTGTGCTTGTTTATGGCTTTATCTAATTTGGTGCGTGTCCGGTTTGGGATTTACATCCGGAGTATGGGGAAGCATGGTTTTCTGTATTATAGCGCTTTGGACAGCAGCCGGTAAATCTGCAATTACTTTTAAAACTAACAGTCTAAGGTATTGTGCAGATAACAATGAGAAAGGAACCATATAAAATGAGAATATTCAGTTATATAAAAAGAATAATTCCGATAGAAATAAAAGATATAATAAAAGCTGTACAAGCCTACGAAGCACCTATAATGGAAATTAAGAAAAGCAAAGAAAAGATAAAAAAATATAAGAATTTATATTCCGGTAAGCGTTGCTTTGTTATAGGAAACGGCCCAAGTCTTACAGGTCAGGATTTGGATAAACTCTGTAATGAAATTACTTTTGCGGCAAACCGGATATATTATATGTTTGACAAAACAAAGTGGAGACCCAACTTCTATTGTGTGCAAGATACAGCCGTAGCGAAAGATATGGCTGAGGATATGTTGATATGTTCATCTGTTGCAGAGGCAACTTTTATACGTATGAAGTCTTACAAGGGTATAAAAAAAATATACAACAGAATTAAAAATGTTATTCTTATACCAATATACATATCTACTTCTGTAAAAAACAAGCAATTTTCAGATAAAGCAGATAAATATATATATGATGGCTGGACTGTAACATATATGTCCATTCAGATAGCTGCCTATATGGGCTTTTCTGAGATATATCTTTTAGGAGTTGATTTTAATTATCCTTTATTAAGAGATATCAAAGGAAATGTTTATAACATTGACAGGACTATAGCAGCACATTTTTACGAAACTGCCGGAGACAATAAAAACAGAATAGATACAATGCATACGGAAAGGAATCTTGCCTATTATACAATTGCTGACCAATATGGAAAAAACAGCGGAAAGTTCCGAATATATAATTCAACAAGAGGCGGTAAACTGGAAGTTTATGAAAGAGTAGACTTTGATTCGTTATTTTGAGCCTATTGCAGCTAGGGAGGTAATTATGAAAAAACTTATTATAAATAAACCTGAAATTATACCAGGTATAGATACTGATCATTGCAGGATGTCAGCATTAATAGAAAGCGATCATTTTTCCAAAGATTTATATTTTGAGGTTGAAAACAGATATAAGGAATATCTTTGTGCTGAAAGAGGAGATGCCTTTATGCTTTCTTTATTGCATTTCGCCATGTCGAATGGTTATGATATGGATATACGTGTACCTGTATCTGAAAAATTATACTATCAAATCACAGAACAATATATCCCGACACTTGTTAAATATAATCCAAAACGTTTTAATAATATTGGGATTAAAGCTCCGATTTCAAATAAGCCTATAGCAAATGCCGGCGCTGTTGGAGCATCTGCTTCAGGAGGAATTGATTCCTTATATTCAATTATAAAAAACACCGGCAATAAAACTCAAAATTATAATGTAAATCAATTAATGATTGCCTCAGTTTATAATATTTACTACGGAGAGGAAGATACTAGAAAAAGATTTTCTGAAACAGTAAAGAATGCAGAAAAAATTTCACATGGCTTGGGGATTCCTCTTGTCTCAATTTTTACTAATGAACACGAATTTTGGTTTCCCGAGTGTGTTGGATGGTTTGCTACAAAATTTATTTCATTTGTGTATGCTCTGCAAAAGCTTTTTTCTGTATATCATTTTAGCGCAGGATATGAATATGAAAATTTTTCTTTAAGCAAGTATTCTTCTGCTTATTTTGATTTTTTTACAGCTCAACTTGTATCAAGTGAAAATCTTACGATATATTCTTCGGGGCAGGAAGCAAGCAGAATTGAAAAAGCAATGTATATTTCAGACAATCCTTATGCGCAAAAACTTTTGCAGGTATGTAACTTTGCGGCAGAAAATTGTTGCACTTGTCCTAAATGTATACGTTCTCAGTTAGAACTATGGTCAATAGGCAAATTAGATAATTTTAGAAAAGCATTTCCCAAATCAGGTTTTGAAAAATACATAAATAGCGAGCTGATAAAAGCAATAGGTAAAAGAGGAATATTTGATGTTGATTTATTGAAAAATGTAAAGAAGAATGGATTGCACATTCCTCTTTATGTAAAAATAGCGGGCAATTTACAAAGATTTTTTTGGTATGGTCCAAAAAAACGATTAAAAAAAATAAATTTTCTTTGTGAAGTGTATAAAAAAATCATGAAAAACAAGCATAATACGGAAATATATGCTCCTAAAAACTCTTGGCTGTATTTTACAGATAAGGACTATGCTGCTAAATGTGATAAAAACATGGTGGTTTGAAAATAATTTGTCATTAAAGCGGGAGACTATGTATCATGCTTGAATTAATAGATAGAATAAAAAGTAAATATTTATCTATACCACTCCCCATGAGAGTTGCAATACTATATATGTTTTGCAATGTTATACAGAAAGGAGTTGCTTTTGTTGCAGTTCCCATATATACACGTATTATTTCATCTGAACAATATGGATTTTATTCTGTATTCCTTTCGTGGGAAAATATATTAAGCATATTTGCAACTTTGAATATGTGGAACTATGTGTTCAGCAAAGGAATGATAAAGTATGAAAGCAATCGTGATGGTTTTATTTCTTCACTAATAGGACTAAGCTGTCTTACAACTATAGGAATGTTTATTATATATTTTCCTTTACGGACCAAATTTGAATCTTTCAGCGGCCTTTCATTCACTGTTATGAGTAGGATGTTTATTTTATTTGTTTTTTATCCTGCTTTTGAGTATTGGTGTGCCAGAAAGAAATTTGAGTACAAAATTGGAAAGTATGTAATGCTTTCTGTTTTAATATCTATAATTACACCTATTTTAAGCATATTTTTGATTTCTGTGTTTAAAAATAATAATATTTCTAATACCGGCATAGCATTGATAGACGGTAAAATTCTTTGCCCTATTTTAATATATATTATTATTTTTATAAATCTTTTAAAAAAAAATCACAAAGTTTTTGATAGAGAAATATGGACATATGCACTGAGGTTTTCATTACCGTTAATTCCTCATTTTTTGTCAAGTATTGTTTTACAACAGTCTGACCGTATTATGATTGCTCATATATGCGGTAATAGTGATGCCGGAATATACAGTGTGGCATACTCAGCAGCATCTATTTTGCTTATTGTTAATTCTGCACTTATGAACACGATTATACCATGGACTTATAACAAAATGAAAAGCAATTCATATAATGGCATCGCCAATGTGGGAACATTTATTCTGCTTTTTATTGCAATAGTTAATTTGGGCATGTCATTATTTGCTCCGGAAATGATTGCTGTTATGGCTCCCGATGAATACAAAAAAGCAATATATATTATTCCTCCTGTAGCGATAACAAATGTCTTCATATGTATGTTTAATTTATATGTTAATATTGAATATTACTTTGAAGAAACAAAATTTGTTATGATAGCTTCTGTTTTAAGCGCAATTGCCAATATTATTCTAAATGCAATATGTATTCCTATGTTTGGATTTATAGCAGCAGGCTATACTACTGTAGTCTGTTATGTTATATACGCATTTTGTCATTATTTATTTATGAAACTTATACTTAAAAAACACAATATTGAATTTAAAATTTATAGTTCTGTACAAATGTGGTCAATTGCGTTACTTTCTATGTTTTTTGCTATAGGTATAACCGTCATTTACGCCAATATATTTTTGAGAATAGTTATTGCCTTTTTAATTGTAATTTTATTATATATAAATAAGAAAAAAATATTAAGTATATATATTAAAATAAAAACCGAAGCAAATTAGTATTAAAATCAAAAAGAAGGAAATAGTATGAAGAATACAGAGACCGTTTTTATTAAAATACTTAAATCTTATATAAACGGCTGTGATATTGATCTTACAAATTTTACTGATTGGTCAGGCCTATTAAAATTAGCTCAAATTCACAATGTATCCGGTATCGTTGCTGTTATTCTCAAAAAGAAAAACATATCAATTTCAAAAGAATGCTCAGAAATAATGGATAAAAATTTGTTTTGTACTGTGTCTTCTTCTGTTATGTGGGATAATATATATAAAGAAGTCGCATCTGCGTTAGCTAAGAATAAGATCAAAAACATTGTTGTAAAAGGTCCTGTTATCAAAAAATATTATCCCGATTCCGATTTAAGAACAATGGGAGATATTGATTTGATTATAAATAAAAATGATATATCAAGAGCAGCAAAAATAATGGAAGCCTTAGGGTTTGCCTACAAATATACAGATATAGATGAATACCATTTCACTCGCAACAATATTTGTGTAGAACTTCATGAAGACTTAATATCAAAAGATATAGGAACAGGTGTAGACTACAAGCGTGAAATGCAGAGATTATTTGATAACGTAAAAGATCATAGTAAATATGCGCAAGAGCTTACAGATGAATATCATCTAATATACCTAATTTTGCATACAGCAAGACATTTTTTGGGTTCAGGGTGCGGCGTAAGACAAATTATGGACATATCTGTTCTTGTGAAAAATACAGACATAGATTTTAGATTTTTATGGAAAAACCTTGATAAACTTAAACTGACAGATTTTGCACATAATATATTTTATCTTTGTAAAAAATGGTTTGGTATTATATGTGATGAATTTGAGGCTGATGATGAACTTTACAATATGGTAAGTGAGTACATTATATATGGTGGAGTATTTGGCAAAGCTGTAGAAAGAGAAAATGAAATAATTACCACAAATATTATACATAATGGCAGGATTGCAGCATTTTTTAGTTATGTGTTTCCCGGTGTCTATGATATGAAAACCCGGTTAGAGTGGTTTCAAGATAAATCGTCATTATTACTTCCCATTGCCTGGATATACAGGTGGTATGTTATGTGTAAAAACAATCCCAAAAAGATAAAAAGATATATAAAAACAATATTTTATAAAGATTATAAAAATTCATCTCGATATGAAATGCTTAAAGCAATGGGATTTTACAAAAAATAAGGAAATATAATATTTATTGTAAGTTTTGTTTGCATTTATAGTGTAATTTAAAAGCAGAGGATAAGTTATTATGAAAAAAATTGTAAAAAAAATAAACAATTATATACATATTTTTTTAGGGGGGGGTAATCGAAGAGATACAGCTTATTTAAAACTTTATAAATATCGAAAAATTATAAAAGATGCACATTTAATAAGAAAACAAATGTATTTAATAAAATATGAAAAACTGATGAACTCATTTGAATGCTCCATACCAATTAGTACAAAACTTGGAAATAATATATTTTTCCCACACTTTAGTGGAATATTTATTTCAGTCGATGCCGCAATAGGTGATAATTGTATAATATATCAACAGGTTACTATAGGAAGCAATACTTTAAATGATGCAGGCCCAAAAGGAGGAGCCCCTAAAATAGGTGAAAATGTGTATATTGGGGCAGGAGCAAAAATAATAGGAAATGTAACCATAGGAAACAATGTCCGAATTGGCGCAAACTGTATTGTATGTCAGAATATACCGGACAATGCAACCGTAGTAATGAATGCGCCAAGAATAATAGAACATAGGACAAGAAGAGACAATAATTTTGTTGACTTAAATACATGGAAAAAGAAAAGGATGGAAAAAAATGAAAACAGTAGCTTTTGTGCCGATAAAAATGAACAATGAAAGGACTCCCGGTAAAAACACAAGATGTTTTGATGATGGAACACCGCTTATTACATACTTTTTAAATACTCTTGTTAATGTAAATGGGTTTGATGAAATATACGTTTTTTGCAGTAACCCGGAAATAAAAAAATTTTTGCTCCCCGGCATATTTTATTTGGAACGTCCTGTTTTTTTGGATACACAAAATGCAACACCTCAGGATATAATTTCTGAATTTATGCACAGGATAAATGCTGATATATACGCTGTCTGTCATTGTACATCGCCATTTGTAAAAAAGAAACATTTTGAAGAATGTATTAACGCTGTACAAAGCGGAAAATTTGATTCGGCATTTACGGGAGAAAAAATTCAGAAGTTACTTTGGAGTAACAATAAACCATTAAACTTTAACGCTGAAAATATACCCAGGACACAGGACCTTGAACCAATATTCAGCGAAATATCCGCCGCTTATGTTTTTACAAAAGACGTTTTCTTAAACACAGGAAAACGCATAGGGAACAATCCTCATATTACAGAAGTTACGGGTATTGAATGTGTAGATATTGATTATCCCGAAGATTTTGAAATAGCAAATGCAATATATATGAATATGCTCATAAATCCATAAGACAGTAATTTTGCTATCTTGTTAAAAATGAAATGAGGTATTACCAATGAATACTGTCAGTTTATTAGACTGCACATTGAGAGATGGCGCTTATCTTTTAGATAAAAAATTTGGAGATAATACAATATATGGTCTTATAGATGGCTTATGCAAAGCTAGGATAGATTATATAGAAGTTGGTTTTTTTCAGGACAACGGCTTTGGTGAGGGTAAGACGGTTTTCAAAAATTCTGGAGACGCAAAAAGATTTATACCAGAAGATAAAAAAGGATGCTGTTTTACCGTACTTGCAGATTACAGCCGATATTCAGTCGAAAACCTTGATTTATGTACAGGCGAAAGCATTGATGCAGTCAGAGAATGTTTTTTTAAGAAAGAACGTTTTGACGCTTTGGATGCTTGTAAAGCTATAAAGGGAAAAGGGTACAAGCTGTTTGTACAGCCTGTGGATATTCTGGGATACAGTGATAAAGAACTCATTGAATTTATAGAATTGCTTAATGAGATAGAACCTTATTGCTTATCTATAGTGGATACTTTTGGCTCGATGTTTCAAGAGGATCTGCACAGAATATTTGAAATTATTAACCATAATCTTGTGCCTACATGTAAAATAGGTTTTCATTCTCATAATAATATGCAGCTATCAAACGCTTTGTCACAGGAATTTGTACGAATGGTTTCCGGCAAACGCGAGGGGATAGTTGACAGTACTTTATGTGGAATGGGAAGAGGCGCAGGAAACACGCCTACAGAATGTATTGCTCATTATATGGTTTCTCAATATAATTACAGTTATGATATAGATGCTTTGTTAGATGTTATTGATACATATATGGACAACATAAAAGTAAGATGCTCATGGGGCTATTCCATACCTTATTTTGTTGCAGGATGTTACAGTGCGCATGTAAATAATGTTGAATATTTGACAAGAAAAAACAGCATACATTCCAAAGATATGAGATATATCTTAAATAAAATAGGCAGTGCAGCAAGAAAAAGATATAATTATGACTTATTGGAAAAAACATATATAGAATTACTATCACTTGATATAGATGATACCTTTGCACTAAAGAATCTTGAAAAGAATATGTCAAATAAAAATGTTTTAGTTCTGGTGCCGGGTAATTCTGCAGCTGCAGAAACAAAAAAAATTAAGAAGTATATTTCAGAAAACGACTCTATTGTTATATCTGTTAATTTTATACATGATGAAATTAAATCAGATTATGTTTATATGAGCAATCTTAAAAGATACCAGTATTGGAAAAATAACAGTCTTTTTCAGAAAAGCAAAAAAATATTCACATCTAATCTTATAATCGAAAATGTTGACGAAAGCACATTGGTGGTTTCTTTTATAAAATTGATTAAGTGTGGGTGGGAAAGCCTTGATAATTCTACGCTAATGCTATTGCGTCTGCTTGATTTATTTAATATAAAAGAAATTGCCATAGCAGGATTTGACGGATACAGCTATACAAACGATGGAAAATTAAACTATGTATCCAAATTTTTGGAACTTTCTTCTGTTGCTGTGGATCCTATAAAATTAAATAAGGAAATTATGGAAATGCTTGACGATTATGTTGAAACCAGGCAAAACAAAAAGGCAAAACTGATTTTTGTAACAGAATCTCGATTTCAACATTGTATCAATGGAGACAAACAATGATTAAAATAAAGTATTTGATAATGGATGTCGATGGAACACTTACGGATGGGAAAATATATATGGGTAATAATGGAGAAATTTTCAAAGTTTTTGATATAAAGGATGGTTGTGGTATCCATGATATTTTACCCCAATATGATATTATTCCTATTATAATAACAGCTAGGAAATCCGATATTGTAATGAATAGATGTAATGAATTGGGTATCAAGCATTGCTATCAGGGCTGTCGCAATAAAAAAGAATTTCTCTGTGAACTCATGGAAAAATTCGGAGAAGTTCCTATTGACGGAAAATACATGAATGCTGCCTATATAGGTGATGATATTATTGATAAGTCTTGCATGGAGATATGTGGCTATACCGCCTGCCCTGCAGATGCTGTAGAGGAAATAAAGAATTATGTTGATTACATATGTACTAAAAATGGCGGGGACAGTGCGGTAAGAGAATTTATTGAACATTTAGTTTTATTTGACATTTAGATAATTTTAAGAATATTATTTTAAGGTCGGTAAGTCCATTTCAAATTTTGTGTAAACTCAAAAAACTGATATATATTAAGCAAGGGTGGAACAGGCAGATTCTGCCCTTGCTTTATGATACAATGAAAAAAGCAGCT